>CAIWVX010000059.1 GCA_903916205.1 uncultured beta proteobacterium | reverse complement strand
TGTGCGAATTGTGCCGTTATACGTCGGTGAGACATGAATCGTGAATTCAGTCGCCAGGGCATCCACATAGTCTGGTAAGGACACGACAGCAACGTTGTCGCCATCTTCAATCGTTCCGAGCGGTCGCCCCTCTTTGGCGATGACGAACGGCGGCAAATCCTGATCAATGGTTCCCGGAAATTTAAGTCGTAATTCTTTTACCGCCACTGAGGCACTGGAAAACTGATCCCCATCGCCCAGTACGTGCGTGTGCCAACCTTTATCGACCATATTCCAATTGGCATCGTAGCGATCCATGGTGATATTCATGCGACCGCCGCCCGAGGCAATCTGAGCATCAAAGCCACCGACACTGATTTCCGCAAGGAACGCTTCAAATGGCTCAACATAGTCGAGCGCGCTGGTTTCGGGTACATCTCGCCCATCCAACAGCGCATGAATGCGAACGATTTTGATGCCCTCTTCTTTGGCCCGTAACACCATCGCTTTCAGGTGGTCAATGTGGCTATGCACATTGCCGTCAGAAAACAGACCGATAAAGTGAATGACGCTGCGACCGGCCTTGGCTCCAGCGACAATCTGCTGCCAGGCCGAGCCTTCCCAGAGCGCACCAGAAGCAATGGCATCCGCCACCAGCGCGGCACCTTGACTATAAACTTGACCTGCGCCAATGGCATTGTGGCCGACTTCAGAATTACCCATATCATCATCCGAAGGCATCCCTACGGCCGTACCGTGCGCCCGCAAGCTGATGTTCGGATAGCTGGAAAAAAGCCGGTCTAGTGTTGGCTTTTTAGCGGCGGCTATGGCGCTGCCGACATCCGACTTGTCTATGCCATAACCGTCCATGACGATCGTGACGATTGGCCCTTTGATACCTGAAAAAGAAGAGAGTTTCTGTAACATGATGGGAATCCTGCCAAATATGAATCAGAAAAAAGAGGGCAAAAAGGCTTGATCGTAGCCCATCCTGCGCTCAACGAAGTCGCTGCTTGGGATCAAAACGGACAATTGTACGGCCATCCTGAGTTTGTCTTGGAACCGCTTTCCAAGCATGTCCATAGATTACTTCAAAGCTCGCCGGCCAGCGTCCGGCCTCAACAAATTTTTCGTAATGTTCGCGTACGGTTTTCCAGGCTGAGAGACCCATCAGACCGTGACGCCTTGCTTGCATGGCGCAGCCCGCACCATTCTGACGCAAATCTTTGAACAGATCATCAATTCCCGAATAGGTCAGGGTCAGCGTTTCAACGTCCATAACCGGATCGGCATACCCACATTCGACCAGCATATCGCCAAGATCGTGCATGTCGGCAAAGCGTTGGGTATGAGCATAACCATCAGAAAAACTGTGGCGCAATTCTTTCAGCGTGTCCGGCCCCAGTGTCGAGAACATCAGCAAGCCACCCACATCAAGCACCCGATGCATCTCACGCAAAGCCCTCAAGGGGTCATCCAGCCAGTGCAGCATCTGGTTTGACCAGAGCAAGCCGATTGAGGCGGACGAGAAAGGTAGCCGGGTGGCTTCTGCGGCGATCAAAGAAGCCTTGTTGGAACGCAAAAAAGGCATCCGCCAGCGTAGCAATGAACGCTTTGAGCGCCCGGTTTGCAACATGGCTTCGCTGAAATCAGCACCGAGTACTTGCGTCTTAGGGTAACGTGCGCTGAGAGCATTCAAGCTGGCACCGGTTCCGCAGCCCAGATCCAGCACACGTTGCGGCTCGATTTTTACATAGTCGAGCCGCTCAAGCATCCGGGTACCTATTTCACGCGGGAGAATCGCGGCGTCTTCATAGCCAGAAGCCGCACGCGCAAAGTTAAATTTGACCTGACGCGAATCAACCCATTGCGCCGATGCGGTCATGGACGATCAGATGGCACGCAGACCAAGCTTTTCGAACAGGTCGAGGTCACGGTTGGCCCCGGCATTGCTCGTCGTAAGCAATTTATCGCAATAGAAAATCGAATTAGCACCGGCGAAGAAACACATCGCCTGCATTTCATCCGACATGGCTTCGCGACCGGCAGAAAGTCTTACGTAGCTCTTTGGCATGGTGATACGAGCGGCGGCAATTGAGCGCACAAATTCAAAGCTATCAACCTTTTCGGTTTCGGCTAGCGGTGTTCCGGGGATCGCCACCAGATTATTGATAGGCACCGAGTCGGGTGGCGGATTTAGGTTAGCCAGTTGAGCCACCATCGCCGCGCGGTTGCGGCGCGTTTCGCCTAGACCCAGAATGCCGCCCGAACAGACTTTGATTCCGGCGGCACGAACTTGTCCGATCGTATCGACACGGTCAGCGTGCTTATGCGTCGTGATTACTTTGTCGTAAAAATCGGCATCGGTGTCGAGATTGTGGTTGTAATAATCGAGACCCGCTTCCTTGAGCTGCTCGGCCTGACCGTCCTTGAGCATCCCCAGCGTCACGCAGGTTTCCATGCCCAGAGCCTTAACTTCGCGAATCATCCGCGTAACGACTTCCAGTTCTTTCTCTTTCGGGCCACGCCAAGCCGCGCCCATGCAGAAGCGCGAGGCCCCTTTAGCCTTGGCCTCTTTGGCCGCCGCCAGAACATCTTCAACCTGCATCAATGCTTCGCGCTCGGTTTCTGTCTTGTAGCGCGCCGACTGCGAGCAATAGCTGCAATCTTCAGAACAGCCACCGGTCTTGATCGAAATGAGCGCCGAACGTTGAACTTCGTTAGGATCAAAATTATCGCGATGCACTTGTTGCGCACGGAAGAGCAAATCCATCAAGGGCAACTGATAAAGCGCCTCAACTTGAGAGACTGTCCATTGCACCGAATGAACCGGCGCGGAGGATTTAGGGGCTAAAGCAACGGCAGAAGAAATCGAATTCATGGGCTACACCTAGGAAAAAAGAAGACGTGTGGGCACGATTGAAGGCAAAATCACCTATCGTTGAGAAACTGCCCAGATATGTCGATTTTACCTCAAAAATCAGAATCCAAACCCGCGACAAAACCCCACTCGGGGCATTGGTTTGCTCAGGATTGCCTGCTGTGCTTGGCGGTCAGTGAAGACGAACTCCTATGCCACGCCTGTGCGACTGATTTGCCGCGTTTGCCACAACCGTGCTGCCCACGCTGCGCCATCCCCACGCCCGGTGGACAGACCTGTGGCCGCTGCTTGAGCAAAGCACCCCATTTTGATGCCGCGATAGCGGCCTATCTTTATGATTTCCCGCTTGATAAACTCGTCCAATTGTTTAAATACGGACATCGAATTGCCATCGGCACCTACTTCGGTCGGCAATTGGCGGCGCAGACGCAACCCGTGGCGGCAGATCTGATTATCCCCATGCCTTTGCACACAGAGCGTCTGCGAGAACGTGGCTTCAATCAGGCGCTTGAACTTGCCCGACCGGTCAGTGCGCAATGGCATATCCCAATCGACTACACAAGCTGTCAACGAACCCGCAATACGCCGCCGCAAGCCGATTTGCATTGGCGTGAACGGGTGAAAAACATGCGTAACGCATTCTATTGCTCGGTAGATTTTAGTGGCAAACGGATTGTCCTAATCGACGATGTTATGACCACAGGGGCTTCACTCAACGAATGTGCGCGTACACTTAAACTGCACGGTGCTGCAGAAATTACCGTTTTAGTCGTGGCCCGTGCGCTGCCCAAATAAGCTTCAGGAATTTCAATAGGGTTGGTATAGGGCAAGGGGGCGGCCAATAAGTGCTCTTTACAACGTTGCGCCGCGCTCGCCCTGAACGAAGCCGATTAGCCTTTCTTTGATGCCTTTGCCGAGGGCAATGACTTTGAAAAGCTCGCCCATTTCGGCGGGTGAAATGAGTTTTTGCACGGCTTGAGCTTGGGCTAGATAAGGCATTGTCTCTTTTGGTGCGAGGCGCGAGATGATCTCGGTGAGGCCGCAGTTGAGCAGAAAAGTCGCTTGCGAGGTATAACCGAGAAAATCCAGTCCGGCCTCGCAGCCGGCCTCGACAATGGCGGTGAAATCGACATGCGCGGTAATGTCCTGCAAGCCCGGTAGGAAGAAGGGGTCGCCATGCGCATGGTGACGGTAATGGCACATCAGCGTTCCGCTACTGCGCTGCGGGTGATAAAACTCGTGACGGGGAAAACCGTAATCAATTAACAGCAAGGCGCCTTGGCCGAGAATGCCCGCCCATGCGGCCGTCCAGTCGGTCGTTGCGAGGCCGATTTCGCTCAGGTAGCCGGACGGTAGGGGGTGTTCTGTGGCGAGGGTGATCGCTCGCTCAAGCACACGATTGGTGGCTGGACGGTCTTGCCAGACGAATTCATCTTTGATGCAACCCACGCCACGCTCAAAAATCGCCGACGGATTATCGTCATTGCCCCAAACCACGAGATGCACCGGCATGGCATCAAGTAACTCGTTCGCCAGTACCAAACCGTTGAAATGATCAGGCAGCCGGTCGAACCAGGTAACGCGCTCAAGCAGATGCGGAACTTTAGCCGTCAACGTGTCGTGCTGGCGCTGTCGCAACTCGCCGGAAAGTTCGAGGATGATGTAGCGCTCAGGCAGCGAAGCGCGTGACTCAAGTTCAAGCAACAAATCGGCAGCAAGTCGACCGGTGCCAGCCCCCACCTCGATAATCTGTGGCGCACTGAGCGCCATGATCTGTAGGGCTTGCGTCGCCAACGTTTGACTGAAAACCGTTGAAATTTCGGGCGCGGTAATAAAGTCGCCTACCGCACCAAACTTGTGTGCGCCGCCAGAGTAATAGCCCATTCCCGGCGCGTACAGTGCGAGTTCCATGAAGCGTTCAAAGCTTATCCAGCCACCGGCAGTATCAATCTCCCGAGCGATGCGATTTTTTAGGGCTTGACTGTAGTGCAGCGCAACGGTGTCGGGGATCGGTAGCGACATAGTGAGTCGTCCTATAAAAAATTGCAGCCGCTTTGCCTTTTTCAGTGACTGACGGCTAGTTTAGGTTCCCAAATTCCGCGATTGCAATTGCGTAGGTCATGCAAATAACCTTATCGGTGCCGACTCGCCTACTCGGCAACCCCTTGTGCCTTTAATCTCTACGGGGGGCTTTAGTTATACGGAATTGCAGCCAGCCGCTTGAGTACCCGTTCTCGCGGAAAAAGCACAATGACGGCATCGACTGAGGGGGTTTGTGCTTGCCCGGTAAGCAAGACACGCAGTGGCATCGCTAGCTTGGGCATTTTCAGTCCGTGATTGCCAATGCAACGCTTGATCAACGCATTGATCGCCGGAGCTTCCCATGCGACATCCGTGAGGCCGGCAACGAATTCAGCCAGCGCCGGCAGCGCTTCTGGGGTCAGATGTTGCGCCAGTATTTCGGCCTGCGGATGCAGATCAATGTAGAACACTTCAGCGGCATCCGCCAACTCGTTCAGCGTGCTTACCCGCTCCTTGTAGAGCCCGATGATAGCTTCCAGCGAGGGGCTTGCGGTGATGCTCACGCCACGGGCTTCCAAGCGCGGCTGCACCAGTGCCACCAGCCGTGCATTGTCGGCCAGTTTGAGGTAATGCGCATTGAGCCAATTTAGTTTCTCGGTATTGAACTGTGCGGCTGAGGGGGTGATATGGTCAAGATTGAACCACTCGCAGAATTGCGGCATCGAGAAAACTTCCTCGTCGCCATGCGACCAGCCGAGGCGACCCAGATAGTTGAGCACCGCTTCCGGCAAGTAACCTTCATCGTCGTACTGCATCACACTCACCGCCCCGTGACGCTTGGATAGCTTTTGTCCGTCGTCACCCAGGATCATCGAGAGATGCGCGTATTGCGGTATTTCAGTTCCGAGCGCCTTGAGAATGTTGATTTGGCGCGGCGTGTTGTTCACATGATCATCCCCACGGATAACGTGTGTGATCGCCATTTCCCAGTCGTCGACGACCACGCAAAAATTGTAGGTTGGGGTGCCGTCCGCACGGGCGATCACTAGATCGTCGAGTTCGGCATTGGCGATTTCGATGCGGCCTTTGACCAGATCGTCCCAAGCGACCACGCCGTCGGTCGGGTTTTTGAAGCGCACCACGGGCGGCACGTCGGCCGGAGGTGTGGGCAAAATTTTGCCCGGCTCAGGACGCCAAGTGCCGTCGTAACGCGGTTTAAGCCCCTTGGCGCGCTGCTCCTCACGCTTGCGTTCGAGTTCATCCGGGGAGGTGTAACACGGGTAGGCTGTCCCGGCGGCAAGCATCTGCTGGATAACGGCCTTGTAACGATCCATGCGCTGCATCTGGTAGAACGGGCCTTCATCATGCGTCAGACCGAGCCAGTTCATGCCGTCGAGAATCGCCTGTACGGCGTCGGGCGTTGAGCGAGCGACATCGGTATCTTCAATACGCAGAATGAATTGTCCACCGTGATGGCGAGCAAAGGCCCATGAGAAAAGCGCGGTGCGAGCACCACCAATGTGTAGGAAACCGGTCGGGGAGGGGGCAAAACGAGTGCGAATCATGGATTTTGGCCGAAAAGCGGAAAGGTCTTATTGTAAAGGATGCATCGGAGAACCGCAGATAATGCCAATGGCGGCGAATTGCCTCAAGAGAATGGCTTACGAAACCGAAAAATCGTACGCTAAGCTTTTACCTCTTGGGGCGGTTCCAGGGATTCAGGGTCAGAACACCGGTTGGCTCAAAGTCAGCTACGTTGCGAGTGACGATGCTCATGCCATGTACCAGCGCCGTCGCCGCGATAAGTCCGTCACGAACAGGGCGCAGGTCGGGGACGTGGAGTCGTGCGCTGCGTAGCGCAACAGCGGTATCGACGGCTAGGATACGGCCAGTGAAGGCGGGTAATACATGGCCGTTAAGCCATGCTCGAAATACCGCACCCTGCGATGGGTCACGGCGTTCAGCCAGCAATACCCCAATCTCCAATTCCTGAACGGTGATTACTGACAGATACAAATCGGCGGCATCCACGCTGTCGGCCCAAATCGCAACATACCCATCCGCTTTGCCCGCACGAATTTTTCTCAGTTCGGAGACGACATTAGTGTCGAGCAAGTACATCAGGAAAAATCCCCCGCTTGTGCGAGATCGGGCAATGGCGGGACATCAAACTCAATATTCTCAATGCCGGACATTGCCAGCAAATCGGCGATTTTCGTATGGGCACCAGCGATTTTCTTGTACTCGGCAAATGTCAGCAGTACATGCGCCGGTCGTCCACGGTCAGTGATGATCACCGGGCCTGCCATTGCCGATTTTTTGGCTTTGCTGGTGTCCTGGTTGAACTGGCGGCTAGAAAGGGTGGTAATGGTCATGTTAATTCCTCGTTTTTCAGATGATGCCTATTTGTATAAACGTTACTACAAAATAGGCTTGTCGTGCAAGGAAGTTTAGGCGTAAGGGATTAAAGGGGCTGGGTCAATAAATCTCGTTGATTTGCGTTCCCTTGGTCGCGTGGATGTTGAATTCTAATTCAGTCGCCTTCAAGAAGCTGCTGAAGCGGCTTATGTCGCGCGATCCGGGCGAGGCGCTTCATGCTGACCCAAGCCATGTCTCCGTAAAAAGCGGGTTCCCCTTCGGCAACCCTTCGTCCCTTTAATTTCCGCATTAAAAAGGCAAAAAAATATCGGCCAGCAGGCTGGGAGAATTTCAATCGCGAAATCTGGGAGATGAGCTACGCTTGCCCGTGTAGGGCTCGTTCCGGTATTCTCGCACTCATGCATATCGTAATCATCAGCGGCCTATCCGGTTCCGGCAAATCAATTGCCCTCAACATGCTTGAAGACGCCGCGTATTACTGTGTCGACAATTTACCCTCTCCGTTGTTGCCTCATCTAGTCGATCAACTGGGTCAGCAAGGTTACGACAAGGTCGCGGTGGCTATTGATATCCGTGGTGGACAGAGTATCGAGATGTTGCCTCAACAGCTTGCCGCCCTTCGCGCTAAAGAGTTTGAATTACAGTTTCTTTTTCTCGACGCCAAAACTGAAACGCTTCTTAAGCGCTATTCTGAAACTCGCCGCCGCCACCCTCTGGCGGATGCCAAGCACACCCTAATTGAAGCCATTGGCGAAGAACGTATGCGGCTGTCCAGTCTGGCCGAACTCGGTCACCATATCGATACCAGTGATCTTCGCCCTAACGCCCTGCGTCACTGGATACGTCAATTTATTGCGGTGGAATCACGCCAAGGGCTGACCTTGCTTTTTGAGTCATTTGGCTTCAAACATGGCGTGCCGCTCGATGCCGAACTGGTCTTTGATGTGCGCTGTTTGCCTAACCCGCACTACGAACCCCGTCTGCGATCACAAACCGGGCTTGACGCGCCGGTCATCGCGTTTCTCGAGGCTGAGCCTGAGGTCATTTTGATGCGCGACGACATTGCCCGTTTTGTTGAAACTTGGCTGCCTTGCTACATTCGCGACAATCGCAACTACCTTACGGTGGGCATTGGCTGTACCGGCGGTCAGCACCGATCTGTTTATTTTGCCGAGTGGCTGGGGCATAAATTTCAGGAAAGCGCTCGCGTACTGGTTCGCCACCGGGAACTCCTGCTTGCGCCTGTTAGCCCATTTCCCCCCGCTGTTTCTCAATCGCCCTGATGCGCTGGTTGTCTTTGTTCAGACCGGGTGACTGGCTTGTTTCGGTATTGGGTTTCATTTTTTGTGCCGTCTCTTTTCCCTTGGTCTGGCAGGGCGGTGTCGCTGAAAAAGCCCTCATAAAACGCGGTGGCGAAGTCGTTGCCGAACTTGATTTATCACGTAATCGCCGTATTGAGGTTCTCGGACCGTTGGGCATTACCACGGTCGTCGTCAATAAGCACCGCGTGCGAGTGCTTGCTGATCCTGGTACGCACCAGTATTGCGTCCGTCAAGGTTGGTTGGAACGTGCGGGTGAAATCGCCATTTGTGCACCGAATCAGATTAGCGTCCAAGTGACCGGTCGCAAGGATGTTTATGACTCACTCAATTACTAGGCTGATTACCACATCGGAAGATCATCGGATTGCACAACTCGCGGCGGCGGCTATCGCTCTAGCACTGATTGATTCGGCCATTCCCTTGCCCTTGCCTGGGATTAAACCTGGCCTATCCAATATTGTTACGCTGATTGTTCTTGCGCGTTACGGTTGGGCCGTTGCGGCCTGGGTGAGTGGTTTGCGCGTCATTGCCGCAGGCCTTCTGTTCGGGCAATTTCTTTCCCCCGGTTTTTTCATGAGCCTGACCGGGGCGCTCCTTAGTCTCTTTGTTCTAGCCCTTGCCATCCGGCTTCCGCGCGCCTGGTTTGGCCCGGTTAGCTGGAGCATTCTGGCCGCTTTTGCGCATATCGGCGGACAGTTGTTACTGGCAAGAGTCTGGCTGATTCCACACAATAGTCTGTTTTATCTACTTCCTTTTTTCGCTTTAGCGGCGCTGGTCTTTGGTATCATCAATGGTCTGATCGCTTCACGGCTACTCGTAGAAAGCGAAAACTTCTCTTTGAATTCAGAGGTGTAGCATGTCAAAAACCATTTGTCTGGCCTTTACCGGGGCGTCCGGTATGCCCTATGGATTACGTCTGCTGGACTGCCTGCTGGAATCCGGGAGTCATGTGCAACTACTTTATTCGCAAGTTGCATCGATCGTCGCTCGACAAGAAATGGCGCTTGAATTACCCGCACGCGCCGCAGAGGCACAAGCTTATTTTCGTGAAAAATTTTCGGCTCACCCTGGAACGCTCAACGTTTATGGTCGCGAAGAGTGGTTTGCTCCCGTCGCCAGCGGCTCTAATCCACCCGATGCTATGGTGATCTGTCCGTGTACCATGGGCAGCTTGGCCTCGATTGCCCAAGGATTAGCCAGTAATCTGATTGAACGCGCTGCCGATGTCGTGCTCAAGGAAGGTCGCAAGTTGATTCTGGTGCCGCGAGAAACGCCTTTTTCGGCGATTCATCTTGAGAACATGTTGCGCTTGTCTCGTGCGGGGGCGGTCATTCTTCCACCGAATCCCGGGTTTTACCATCATCCGCAAAGCGTGGATGATTTAGTCGACTTTGTTGTCGCGCGAATTCTTGATCAACTCGGTGTTTCGCACGCTTTAATGCCACGCTGGGGCAAAATGGCTGAAGTTGAGTGAGCCGTTCAGAAGGTATCCCAAGCAAATTTCACAATCAACGCACTGACGACGAGCAGAAACACTTTGCGCACAAATCCGCTGCCGTGGCGAAGCGCGAGATGGGTGCCGATGATAGATCCCAACACGTTGAAAATGGCCATGACTAAGGCGACCCAAGGAATATAAAAGCCATTCGGTACGAAAAAACTAATGGCCGCCAGATTGGTGGCGATATTGACCACCTTTGATGCCGCCGAAGCGTGTAGGAAGTCGAAACCAAAAAAACGGATAAACAGAAAAATCAGAAAGCTCCCCGTGCCTGGCCCGAAAAATCCATCGTAAAAACCAATCGCTCCACCTAATATCAAGGCATAAAGCAATTCACTTCGACCGGCATGTTGCGGTCGATGCAGCGCACCAAAATCTTTGCGAAAAAAGGTATAAGCGGCCGATCCCACGAGTAAGACAAGAATCAGTGGTCGTAATAGTTCGCGCGGCAACCAAGCCACCGCCATCGCGCCCATATAGGAAAAAATGAAGGCGGTGAGCGCCGCCGGCAAGGTGGTTCGCCAGGGCATTTTTACGCGCCGCATATAGCGCCAGGCCGCGTTTG
Source organism: uncultured beta proteobacterium (assembly GCA_903916205.1). Lineage (GTDB taxonomy): Bacteria > Pseudomonadota > Gammaproteobacteria > Burkholderiales > Rhodocyclaceae > Propionivibrio. The sequence goes on along the minus strand of CAIWVX010000059.1, from coordinate 7,462 downwards.
ACGTACCAAAAACACTGGCAATCTTGTTGGTGCCAAAAAGTGTGGCGGGCAGCTCTTGGGGCAAAACCGTGAATATTGCAGGAATCTGAATCAAGCCACCGCCTCCGACGATCGAGTCGATGAATCCCGCAAACAAAGCCGCGCCCGCAATGGCAGATAGCAGTGAATAATCCATAGTCAGACACTTCTTGGCGATAGCTACAATAATTATGACTCGCCACTCGGAAAATTCCGGCGGCACTAAGCGGCCTGTGTCTAAACTTCAGTGGCCTTATGTCCGACGGCGTAAATCCGTAATCGGATGAATTTCGATAGCGGCAGGGGTGAGGCCTTTTTCATCAAAAACACAATCCCCTCCATCCATCCCGTCAAGCGTATCGCCAACGTGCAACGCCTTGAAATCAAAAAGCGCATTATCCGCCAGATGCGACGGGACAATGTTTTGCATCGCCGTAAAGACCGATTCGGTACGTCCGGGAAAGCGCTGATCCCAATCGGCCATCATCTCTCGGATTTTTTGCCGCTGTAGGTTAGTTTGCGAGCCGCACAAGTTGCACGGAATGATCGGGAACTTCATCCCTCGGGCATAACGAGCAATATCACTTTCGCTGCAATAGGCCAAGGGGCGAATCACCACATGCGCACCGTCATCGGTCAACAACTTCGGCGGCATGGCCTTAAGTTTGCCGCCAAACAGTAAATTGAGAAACAAGGTATGCACGATGTCATCGCGATGATGACCGAGGGCAATCTTATTAGCACCGAGTTCCTTGGCGGTACGGTAGATGACGCCACGGCGAAGACGTGAGCACAACGAACAGGTGGTCTTACCCTCAGGAATTTTGTCTTTGACAATCGAATACGTATCCTGCTCGACAATGCGATGCTCGACGCCAAGGCGGGCGAGATACTCAGGTAACACCTCAGCCGGGAAGCCCGGCTGCTTCTGATCGAGGTTCATGGCAATCAGCCGAAAATCGACCGGCGCTCGCTTTTGCAGGGCCATCAGGATCGACAACAAGGTGTAGGAATCTTTGCCACCTGAAATGCAGACCAGTATCGTATCGCCATTCTCAATCATGTTGAAATCAGCAATCGCCCGGCCCATACCGCTTTCGATACGCTTTTTCAAACGCTGAAGATTCTTTGAGTTTTCCACCCGACCTCGATAAATAGATGATGAGAACGCCCCGACGGGCAGCGCGTTATAAATGCGCCGTACGCCCGCCATCAACATTAATGACCTGCCCCGTAATGTAGGGGGCATCGCTCAGTAAAAAGCGAACAGTCCGGGCAATATCGTGAGGCTTGCCTTCCTGTTTAAGCAAGGTATGCGCAACAACTTTCTCACGCGTTTCTTCCTGGGTTAAGCCCCCACTACAAAGCGTATTCTCAGGCCATAAAATCAGACCCGGTGCAACAGCATTGACCCGCACCTCTGGCGCTAAATCAATCGCTAACGCCCGCGTCAGCCCTAATAATCCGGCCTTGGCGGCGCAATAGAGCGAATACCCCGCCAACGGACGCTCGGCGTGGATATCGGTGATATTAACCACCGCCCCATGCGCTCGCTTCAAATACGGCGCGGCGGCTTGAGTCAGAAACAAAGGCGCTTTCAGGTTGCTACCCATCAGATCATCCCAAACCGCCTGATCAATCAATCCAAGGGGCGTGGCAAAAAAAGTCGAGGCATTATTGACGAGCGCATCCAGGCGACCAAAATAATCAACGGTATTTTTCACCAAAACCGACACGGCGGAGATGTCCCGCAAATCCGCTTGCAGACACAGGGCCGAGCGGGGGCGGAGTGCATTTAACTCAGTCGCTATGGCTTCGGCATCCGCCCCGGCGGTGTGATAATGAATCAGGACATTGGCCCCCGCCCGGTGTAATTCACGCGCAATGGCGCAACCCACGCGCTTTGCGGCTCCGGTTACCAGAACTGTTTTGCCAATCACCACCAACTCCTGAAATTTCATTGCCGTATAAGAGCGTGAATTTTAACGGATTTTGACTAGGATGGGGATTTCGCCCGGTTCGTGCTCACGGTCAATTTGTTCTACCGCTAATCCTTTAATTTCCGGTCATTCCGGGCTTGATCAGAATCCAGCCTATTCGTAGGTTTGGCAAACCAGCGGTTTGCGAACGCGGTTGCCCAAGGTTGAGGTATGAGGGTGTTTTGCGTGCGCAAAGAAAAGATTTTGCGAACACTACTCGTAATGGGATTTTTGATAACTGGATGGTCTTAATCGGATCGAAGTCGACTTTAATGCACTAAATCGCATGTACAAATAGGTGTGTCAAGTTACAACATTGTCCAATGAGGTATGAGCGGTTGCCTTGTTATTTGTTAGGGCATTGCTTTCGTAAATGGACGTTCCAACGCGCAGTGCTTTTGTCATGCGTGTTGTCACGCCGGGAGAGCGGGCCGCTGCTGCGAGTTTCACCGCCGTACCACGCAGCCTAGCTTCGTGATAAGCCCAACGCTTGGCGTGGCGCTATTTGCCTCTAACTGGCTAGCCGCCCCGTTAGTCGTCTGCGGTGTTTTTAAACTTATCTATGATCTGGCAATCTGGCCGTCATTCGCTAAACACTAGGAAAAACCTGAGTGAGCATGGCACCGCGAATTGAGCCAGTAAGAGGAGGGGGCTGTTCGGTAAGAGTGATAACCCGATAAACAGACAGCTTAAGGTTTGGCTGGCGTATCTGCAGTTACTGGAACCGCTACCGATGGTGATGTTGCAGGTTCAGTAGTCGGCTGAGTCGCTATAGCGGCAGTTGATGTGACTGTCGATGGCGCAACCGGAAGTATGGGAATAGCCACTGTGGGCCGACCTGGTTTCGGAACAGGTTTGCTCAAAGCCTGTTGCTTAAGTTTTTCTTTTTCCGCGTCAGGAAGACTGGAATATTCTTCCCATTTTTGTTTAAGTTCCTGCTTTTTTTCTTCTGGAAGCTGGCTTGCCGCTTTAAAGTTTTGGCGGGCCTGTTGCCGTTGCTCAACCGTTAACTTATCCCATTCCTGCATTTGTCCTTGAATTCTGCGTTGCTCTTCAGGGGCCAGTGAGGGGAAGATTGTCACGATGGTCAGCCATTTTTTTTGCCGATGGTTTTCCAGCGAATCCCAGTCATCGCTCAAGGGCGCAAGAACAATTTTTTGAGCGACTGTTAATTCGCTCCACTTGGGCTGAGGTGGCGTTGCAATGAGTGACGGGCTGGTCGTTGCCGCCCAGCCCGTAGTCGCCAGAATAAGACTAAGAATTACTCCGAAGAAGCGCGTTTTAACCATGCATCAAAGCCTTTGTCGGTAAATGCACCAATGGGTAATTCATCCGCGAGTAAGGCACTGTCTATGGCGCTTAGTTCGGCGATACGACTATCAGCCATCCAGAAAACGCCTGTTACCACGCAGAGTAGCAAAACAAGCGAAACAAGAATCTGCTTGAAGCGCAGGTTTTTAAAGGGTATCTGAACAAAACTTCCGGTAGTGGCCAGCACAGACTGGCTTACTGCCGTTTTCTGGCAGGCCATTGCACTCATTCTGGCGGTAACCAGACGGCGGGTAATTTCCGGGCGCAGAAGATAAAGCCCACTGTTGAGCTGTTGTCTGATTTTGTGTGCGAATTGAAGTTCGTTCATAGGGTAATTCCTTTTGCTTTTAATGCCACGGCTAGCGTGTGCGTGGCACGCGAGCAGTGTGTTTTTACGCTGCCTTGTGAACAGCCCATTGCAGCGGCCGTCTCCGCAACGTCGATGTCTTCCCAGTAACGCATGAGGAAGGCTTGGCGTTGACGTGCCGGAAGAGATTTTATTTCTTCTTCAATGATCTCAAGTAGTTGGGATTGAAGAAGTTGTCCGTCCGGGGTATTGGGGGTGTAAGTTCCTGATTCAATCGCAATCGTCTCCAGCGGATCGTGCTCATCCTCATCGCCGGATGAAAAAGACGAGAGAAGTGTTGTCCATAGCGAACGAACTTTGCTCCGCCGGTAAAAGTCGCGAATCGTGTTTTGGATGATGCGCTGAAAAAGCATCGGCAGTTCTTCTTTCGGGCGGTCACCGTATTTTTCGGCGAGTTTCATCATCGAATCCTGCACAATATCCAGCGCGGAATCTTCATTGCGCACGGCGAACATCGCCTGTTTGAAGGCGCGTCGCTCGGTGGCGATGAGAAAATCTGACAGTTCTCGTTGGCTAGCCAGAATCTGAATCCTTGGTATATTTGCAGTGAGAAGTCTTGACCAATTGAGGTCTAAGCTTTAACGTAACACGCTTTTTAATACTTAAATAATAGGGCGACGGCAATGACGATGATGACCGGTGCTGAGATTGTAATCAGGTGCTTGCAGGAAGAAAAGGTCGAATACGTATTCGGCTATCCTGGCGGGTCGGTTCTCCACATTTATGACGAGCTTTTCAAGCAGGATCAGATCAAGCATATTCTGGTTCGTCACGAGCAGGCGGCGGTACATGCGGCTGACGGCTTGGCGCGTTCCTCGAAGCGCGTTGGGGTAGCCTTGGTGACCTCGGGACCAGGCGCGACGAATGCCGTAACCGGCATTGCGACGGCTTATATGGATTCGATTCCCTTGGTGGTTCTTACCGGTCAGGTGCCGACCTTCTATATCGGCCAGGACGCTTTTCAGGAGTGCGATACGGTTGGGATTACCCGTCACTGTGTGAAGCACAACTTCCTGGTCAAGGATGTTCGCGATCTTGCAATAACCCTCAAAAAAGCTTTTTATATTGCCAGTACGGGTCGTCCAGGGCCGGTGGTGGTCGATATTCCCAAAGATATTACGGCGGCTAAGTGCAAGTTTGAATATCCGGCAGAGATCCAGATGCGCTCGTATAACCCGATCATCAAGGGGCATTCCGGCCAAATCAAAAAAGCCGTCAATCTGCTGCTCGGGGCCAAGCGACCGATGATTTACACCGGCGGCGGCGTTATCCTCTCAAATGCCGCCGAGCAACTGACCACACTAACCCGTCGTCTCGGTTTTCCGATTACCAATACCTTAATGGGGCTGGGTGCTTATCCGGCAACGGACGCTCAGTTTCTTGGTATGCCGGGGATGCATGGCACGGTCGAAGCCAATATGGCGATGCAGCATTGTGATGTCCTCCTAGCAATCGGTACGCGTTTTGATGACCGCGTGATCGGAAACCCGGAAGACTTCTGCTCCATTCCACGCAAAATTATTCATGTGGATATTGATCCTTCATCAATTTCCAAACGCGTTCGTGTCGACGTGCCCATTGTTGGCAATGTGGCCGACGTGCTTGAAGAAATGATCCAACTACTTGAAGCCGAACAGGGTAAGACGAATATTGCCGACTGGTGGAAGCAAATCGGCGGCTGGCAAAGCAAGCAGTGCATGAAGTATTCGATGGGCAAGGAAATCATGCCGCAGTTCGTCATTGAAAAGCTGTGGGAGGTTACCGGAGGCAATGCCATCGTGACGTCTGATGTTGGTCAGCACCAAATGTGGGCAGCGCAATACTACAAGTTCGACCAGCCACGGCGTTGGCTGAACTCAGGTGGCCTCGGCACGATGGGCGTAGGGTTGCCGTATGCTATGGGTGCCGCACTGGCTAATCCTGATCGCCAAATTGCTTGCGTTACCGGTGATGGTTCGATTCAGATGAACATTCAAGAACTCTCAACAGCCAAGCAATTTGGTATGCCGATTAAAATCATCAACCTCAATAACCGCTATCTGGGCATGGTTCGCCAGTGGCAAGAAATGTTCTACGACCGTCGTTATTCCCACACTTACATGGATTCGCTGCCGGACTTCGTTAAACTGGCTGAAGCCTACGGTCACGTCGGCATTCGTGTTGATAAGCCAGAGGATGTCGAACCGGCACTCAGGAAAGCCTTTGTCGACCACAAGGACGATCTAGTCTTCCTTGACATCCGCACCACTCGGGAAGCCAATGTATTCCCGATGGTCGCTGCCGGCAAAGGCCTGTCAGACATGGTTCTGGCCGACGAAGAACGCTAAGGAGTCCACACAATGCGACACATTATTTCTCTTTTGCTTGAAAACGAAGCCGGAGCGCTTTCTCGGGTGGCGGGCCTGTTCTCGGCCCGTGGCTATAATATCGAAACGCTAACCGTGGCACCGACTGAAGACATGTCACTGTCACGCCTGACCATCGTGACTCGGGGCAGCGATGAAGTGATCGAACAGATTACTAAGCAACTGAACAAATTGATCGATGTCATCAAGGTCATTGATCTCTCTGAGGCCGCGCATATCGAGCGCGAACTGATGTTGATCAAGGTTCGGGCCACAGGCAAGGATCGCGAGGAAATGAAGCGCATGGCGGATATCTTTCGTGGGCGCATCATTGACGTGACCGAGTCGACCTATGTCATCGAATTGACCGGTAGCAGTTCCAAACTTGATTCCTTTATTCAGGGAGTCGATTCGGATTTAATCCTTGAAACCGTTCGAACCGGCGTTAGCGGCATTGGTCGTGGCGACCGAATGTTGAAAGTTTAGTAACGCCCATCAGGTCAAGAGCGGAGGATTGTCATGTAACATTCATCCGCTTCTAAACCGGCTCCCCCTCACTGTTTAATCAAAGGAATAACATGAAAGTTTATTACGACAAAGACGCAGACCTTTCCCTGATCAAGGGCAAAAAAGTAACTATTGTTGGCTATGGTTCGCAGGGACATGCCCACGCCCAAAATCTAAGTGATTCGGGTGTCAAGGTTACGGTCGGCTTACGCAAGGGCGGCGCCTCCTGGAGCAAAGTTGAAAAGGCCGGAATCAAGGTCGAAGAAGTGGGCAAAGCGGTCAAGGGGGCAGACCTCGTTATGATGCTGCTACCGGACGAAAACATTCCTGACGTATATAAAAACGAGGTCGAGCCGAACATCAAAAAAGGCGCAACCTTAGCTTTTGCCCACGGTTTTAATATTCACTACAATCAGGTTGTTCCGCGTGCTGATCTGGATGTCATCATGATCGCTCCCAAAGGCCCAGGTCATACCGTTCGCTCAGAATATCTCAAGGGCGGCGGCGTCCCCACCCTGATTGCCGTGCATCAGAACATGTCCAAAAAAGCCAAGGATATTGCGCTTTCTTACGCGGCGGCCAATGGAGGAACCAAAGGCGGCGTGATTGAAACCAGTTTCCGTGAAGAAACCGAAACCGATCTTTTCGGCGAACAGTGTGTGCTTTGCGGCGGGGCTGTCGAGTTAGTCAAAATGGGCTTCGAGACGCTGACCGAGGCCGGTTACGCCCCCGAAATGGCCTATTTCGAATGTCTGCACGAACTCAAGCTGATCGTAGATCTGATTTATGAGGGTGGTATTGCCAACATGAATTACTCGATTTCCAATAACGCCGAGTACGGCGAATATGTGACGGGTCCTGAAGTGATCAATGCCCAGTCACGCGAAGCGATGCGAAATGCGCTCAAGCGCATTCAAAATGGCGAATACGCGAAG
>CAIWVX010000058.1 GCA_903916205.1 uncultured beta proteobacterium | reverse complement strand
TATAGACCACGGCAATCAGCGAAAGCGCCACAACCAAGCCAGAAAGTTCGTGCGCCGCATCCGGGGTAATTGGCAATGAAAATCTCAGAAAACCGTAAGCCCCAAGCTTTAAAGCAATGGCCGCCAAAACGATAGACCCCCCTGTTGGTGCTTCAACGTGGGCGTCCGGTAACCACGTATGCACCGGCCACATCGGAACCTTGACAGCAAAAGCCACCAGAAAAGCTAGGAAGATCCACAACTGAGGAACGCGGTCAATCGGCATTTGCTGCCAGTCGAGAATCGAGAAGCTGCCCCCCGAATGAAGGAATAGGTAGATCAACGAAATCAGAAACAGCAAAGAACCCATCAGCGTAAACAAGAAAAACTTAAAGGCCGCATAGACGCGATTCGGCCCGCCCCAAATGCCAATAATCAAGTAGAGCGGAATAAGTGAGGCTTCAAAAAAGATATAAAACAACAGCCCATCCAAGGACGAAAAAATGCCATTCATCAAACCTGACATAATCAGAAAGGCCGCATTATATTGAGCAACCTTGCTATCAATGACTTTCCACCCGGCCAGTACCACGATGATCGTAATAAAACTGTTTAGTATCACAAACAACACGGAGATTCCGTCTACGCCGAGATGGTAGTTAATATTAAAGAGCGGTATCCACGGCAACAATTCGACAAACTGCATAGACGATGTCGTCGTGTCAAAACCGGTGTAGAGCGGCAGGGTCACCAGCAAGCCCGCTACAGCCCCAAGCAGGGCTAACATGCGCGCCAAGGGTGCGTTACGGTCGCAACCCGTCAGCAGGACAATGAATCCCGCCAAGATCGGAACCCAGATGGCGTATGAAAGAAGCGGCGTACCTGACATAGTGTTCCCAGTCTTTATTCAGTTCAGGCGCGCAGGAGCCAGAAAGAAAGCAGCGCGCAAACACCAAAAATCATCGTAAAGGCATAATGGTAAATATGGCCCGACTGAAAGAGGCGAGCCAGCACTGAAACTATACCCACCAGACGCACAAAGCCACCGACAACCCAGCCGTCGATTACTCCGACATCGCCGCCCTTCCAAAGTCCTTGACCCAGCCAACGTGCGCCTCCGGCAAAAACGACCTCGTTAATTTTATCGAAGTAATACTTGTTTTCGAGTACGGCGTAAATCCAAGCGAATCGCACCTTGATGGCGGCGGGAATGTCCGGGCGTTTGATATAGAAGAACCACGACAACGCCACTCCCGAGAAAGCCAGCCAGAACACCGGAGAAGACAGTGCATGAGTCGCCATCGCCAATGCGCCATGGAAGTGATGCGCGAGTTCTTCCATGACCGGATGAGATTCAGCATTGATAAAAATGGCTTCTTTGAAGAATCCGCCATATAGCATGGGTTCGATCGTGAAGTAGCCAATAATCACCGATGGAATCGCCAGCAAAACAAGCGGCAAAGTCACGACCCACGGCGTCTCATGAGGCTTCTGCCCCGGTGCTAATCCGTGATGCGCTTCATGGACGGCGTCAGCAGAATGATCGTCATCCATTTTATGGTCATGGTGAGCCGTCTCATGCGCTGTGCCAAAACGCTCTTTGCCGTGGAAAACAAGAAAATACATGCGGAAGGAATAGAAGGCGGTAACAAACACCCCCGCCATAACCGAAAAATAGGCGAATCCTGATCCGGTGATAGGCGACAAAGCAACCGCTTCAATGATCGAATCTTTCGAGTAAAAACCCGAAAAGAGAGGGGTTCCTATCAGCGCCAGCGAACCAATCAGCGAGGTAATCCAAGTAATCGGCATGTACTTGCGCAAGCCGCCCATATTGCGGATGTCCTGATCATGGTGCATGCCGATAATGACCGAGCCCGCGCCAAGGAAGAGCAGCGCCTTGAAAAACGCATGAGTCATCAGATGAAAGATCGCCACCGAATAGGCTGAAGCGCCCAAGGCTACTGTCATGTAGCCCAATTGCGACAAGGTCGAATAGGCCACCACGCGCTTGATGTCATTTTGGATAATGCCCAGAAAACCCATAAACAGCGCGGTGATCGAACCGATGATGATGACGAAGGACAACGCCGTATCCGAAAGTTCAAACAAATAAGACATGCGGGCAACCATGAAGATGCCCGCAGTAACCATGGTTGCCGCGTGGATCAAGGCAGAAATCGGCGTCGGGCCTTCCATGGAATCAGGCAGCCAGACATGCAGAGGAACT
>CAIWVX010000057.1 GCA_903916205.1 uncultured beta proteobacterium | reverse complement strand
CCCAGTTTCTGGCAAATAAACTGTCGGGATCTGTTCTCGGCTGGCTGGGCCAGCAAAACCGCCAGCAGCAGTTGCTTGTATTGCGATCCGATACCGATAAAGCGACGACTTTCGTTAGAGTTGGCGCTTTTGATGCGCTGGCTGAAATCCGCCTCGTACCGTTTCACCAATCCGGACACGGTGTCGTTGTGGCCGGAGTAATAGATCAGTACATTGTCGGGAAGCGATGTCTCGCCAATGGTCTTGCGCGCTTTGCCATTGACACTGAGCTTGCCAGCTTTCCAAGCAATCTCCGTTTCCGCTCCACTGATTTCATACTTGACGGTGTACTCGAAGCCGATTTCACCCTTGCTGTCAAACTCATATAGGTGACGAAATATCTCGATCAGGGCCTCAAATAGATTCGACTTGCCGCTCCCGTTTTTGCCGACAAACACATCGATGAAACTCGTTCCGTCAAAACTCAGGCCGAAGTTTTTGAGGTTTTTGTACTGGCTGATGAATACTGATTTCAAGCGCATGTCAAGTCGCTCAAACCTGAGACATGATGGCATCAAGCAACTCGTATTGCTTGCCAGTGGCAGCGTCTATTCGCTGATCCAGTAAGTCACATAGCTCCATAAGTTTTTTGACTTTGGAAACGATGCGTTCTTGTTCGAACACCGGCGGCAGCCCGATGACGATATTTCTAAGAAAGCCTAACGACACGAACGGCTGAGCACCTCCAGCGGCCTTTTGCTGCAAATCGATAGCCAAGTGCTCAATAAATCTCTTAATGAAATACGGCCTAGTCAAGAGCTTGCTGTAATACTTAAACAAGGCAACATTCTTGATGCTGAACTCTCGATCCTCTTCCACAATTACTTGATTACCAATGTTTCCACCGATCATCGAGAACAAAATATCAAATTTTTCTACTCGTGACCGCTTGACAATTTCAAAGTGGTCTTCTGCCGAAATCTGTCGTGCCCCAGAAAAATCGATGCGGCCGTCATCAAAGTTCTTACTTGTAATTAGTGGATAGGTTTCCGGTCCGTTTGCATCCTTGGGAGAGTCATGGGTACCGTCTCTGACATCCAATATGTCCTGAAGTCTTGCCCATATCCACCCGCGCGGAAGGGCAAATAATTTTTCCTGAGGTGCAATATCCAGTAACGGCTTAGACGCTTTGATCTTGCCATCCTTTGACAGTTGTCTTTTTTCGCATTCGATTTCTTTCAGCAATTCGTTGGCGGGTGGGTCGTTGGGGTCTTGCGGGACGAGTTTTCCCATAACGGCTAGTTTCAGAATTGCCTTGCGCAGTTCAGCAACGTTTTCTTTGACTAGATAAAGATCACCGAAGTGCTCTGTGATAAAGGCCCAAGCATCTTCGGCGCTACCCTTGCCGGTAGTGTCGAGCAGTTGCGAGAGCGCGGCGGCATGCGTGGCCAAGCGCTTTTTTTCACGTTCATTTCGCAGATTTTCCAGCGCATCGCAACGCGCCATCAGTTGATCAATCTTGGCAACGATACGGTGTTGCTCGTCAAGCGGCGGAAGCGGGATCGGTATCTCGACAAATTTGGCGATGGAGACTCCACCAATAATTCCTGACATTGCCGCTGCAAAGGATGCACGAAAGACGGGTGACAGATAAGCGTAGAGAATGAACCGGGATGGGATCTGGCCATACAACTCATTGGCAAAGAGTTTGTTGCCGAAGAAAATATCGCGATCTGTCAGGCCACATTTTTTCCCGGCACTGCCGCCTTCAGCGCAGATCAGAACCGCGCCTTCGTGTGCGAGCCTGAATTTGTCTTCGCCGACTGGAATGCAAATGCCATTTTCGTAGTCAAGCGGGTCAAAGCCGTAGCCGACATCCTT
>CAIWVX010000056.1 GCA_903916205.1 uncultured beta proteobacterium | reverse complement strand
CAATTACCGTTTGGTGCCGCGTCTGCGATCATCTCAAGCACGTCCTCGCCGGAATTGCGCCACCTTCCGCGCATCAATTTCTCGAAAATCATGCTGGCGGAATCGGGTAACTGAGGTTTTTAGGATGAATGCAATGCTGGCCGGCATCGCTGAGCGAAAAAAGGAAATCGGCCTACGTCTGGCAATTGGCGCGGATAGGATGAGCATTATGACGATGATCGTTTGTGAGTCGACCTTGTTATCGGTGAGTGGTGGCGTGGTCGGGATCGTGCTTGGATTGATCATTTCAATCCTATTCGCCGTGTTGTCGGGGTGGGACTATTCGTTGTCCTACTTGTCTATCCTGCTCGGTTTAGGGATGTCCTTGGCGACAGGCTTGTTTTTTGGGATTTATCCCGCACTTAAGGCTTCAGAGATGTCTCCGATAGAGGCTTTGCGGTCAGAGTAACAAACTAAATCGCAGTATTCCGACGTTATCACCACAACTTGCTTGCCATGCTACGCCAACGCCCCGGCGAGTCGCTTCTGAAAATAATGCAACGTATAGTTCTCCGCAATTACCGCGTTCCGCTTCGCCGAGCCGAGCCCACGGGGAGATCGGAACAAATCACGATAGATATATCGTGAAAAGGAAAAGAGGCGAAGGCAGCTTGATCAGGTCGAATGCGATTCTGCCTCCATCCAAAACAATGCTTTTGCAATGAGAATAACTGACTTTTTTGCAGAGAAGTTATTCCAAATCACCCCCCGCGCTTATCGCTCATGTTTGCCGCATAAGACATTAGCGCCGGGGATCAATCCGCTTGTTTACGTAGGAAGGCGGGGATGTCGTAGCGATCAACGCCGCTACTTTCCAATGCCTCAGTGATTCCTCGCCCTTTGCGGACGACCGCTGGGACGGAGTCAAGCTGACCGTAGTCGATTCCAGCGTTATTGGCTTGGTTGTATCCACCACCGGTACCCGTCGCTTGCATCACCGGCGTATTGATGATCTCGAACGTTTGTCTTTTGTGCTGCGCTAAGCCTAGGCCAGTGGCTACCACGGTAACGCGAATCTCGTCACCCATATTTTCGTCGTAGACCGCACCAAAAATTATGTGAGCATCCTCGGCGGCAAATTCACGGACGGTATTCATGACATCATTCACTTCCTTCATTTTCAACGTCCGCGTCGAGGTGATGTTAACCAGCACACCTCTGGCCCCCGAAAGGTTGATGCCTTCTAGCAGGGGGGAGGCCACCGCTTTTTCGGCGGCGAGGCGTGCACGATCAACACCCGACGCGTTCGCTGAACCCATCATGGCCATGCCCATTTCACCCATGACGGTACGTACATCTTCGAAATCGACGTTAATTAAACCCGGGATATTGATGATCTCGGCGATTCCTCCGACGGCGTTGCGCAATACGTTATCGGCCGCTTTAAACGCGTCATCCATCGAGACATCATCGCCTAACACGTCCATCAACTTGTCGTTGAGAATCACAATCAGCGAATCGACGTGCTTTTGTAGTTCGGCGATTCCGGCTTCGGCCACTTTCATCCGTTTGCCTTCAAAAGCAAATGGCTTGGTTACTACGGCCACCGTTAGAATGCCCATTTCGCGGGCCACTTCAGCCACAATCGGTGCAGCTCCTGTGCCCGTGCCGCCACCCATGCCGGCGGTAATAAAGACCATGTTCGCGCCGCGAATGGCTTCTGCGATTGTTTCACGTTCCTCAACCGCCGCATTACGTCCGGCCTCTGGCTTGGCCCCTGCGCCTAGGCCGGTTTTGCCCAAGCTTAACTTTTTGTCAGCCACCGAACGTTTAAGCGCTAGAGCGTCAGTATTCGCGGCAACGAAATCGACGCCCTTCACGCCTTCACGGATCATGTGATCAACGGCATTGCCACCGGCTCCTCCGACACCAATGACTTTAATCACGGTACCCCAGTCGCTGGTGGTCTCTTCCTTATCCATGTCAATAATTTCAAACATTGCTTTCTCCTCTGCTAAAAACTGATTAAATTGACTAAAAGTTTTTTTCAAGCCAAGACTTCATCCTGGCCAATACTTGTTTTGCGTCCCGCGTTTCACGCACCTTCAAACCACGTTTTCTTTGCGCCTGTGCTTCCAGTAACAACCCGCACGCCGTTGCGAAACGAGGGTTTTGCACAACGTCGGCAAGGGCTCCGTGATACTTGGGGATGCCTAAGCGAACCGGCATATGGAAGACTTCTTCACCGAGTTCAATCATCCCCGGCATAACCGACGAACCTCCCGTTAGGACGATTCCAGAAGACAGCACCTCATCAAATCCTGAGCGGCGTAATTCGGCCTGAATCAGCTCAAAAAGCTCTTCAACACGCGGCTGAATGACATCGGCCAGCGCTCGACGCGATAGTTTCCGTGAAGGCCGGTCATCCACTCCGGCAACGTCCAGCACGTCTTCTGGATCGGCCAACTCAGACAGCGCACAACCAAACTTGCGCTTGATATCTTCGGCCTCGCGTGTTGGCGTCCGCAGTGCCATAGCGATGTCGTTAGTAATCTGATCTCCGGCAATCGGAATAACGCAGGTGTGACGAATCGCGCCCTGAGTCCACACGGCCAGATCGGTGGTGCCACCGCCAATGTCAATCAGGCAAATACCGAGATCTTTTTCATCTTCGGAAAGCACCGCATAGCTTGATGCCAGGGGCTGCAACACTAGGTCATTGACTTCCAGACCGCAACGGCGAACGCATTTAATAATGTTCTGAGCCGCCGAAACCGCGCCGGTCACAATGTGCACCTTGACTTCAAGGCGGAAGCCGCTCATTCCAATGGGCTCACGAATACCATCTTGTTCGTCGATGATGAATTCTTGCGTCAGGATATGCAGAATTTCTTGATCCGCCGGTATCGGCATGGCCCTCGCCGTTTCGATGACGCGCTCGACATCCATCGTCGTTACTTCTTTATCCTTGATCGCCACCATGCCATTTGAGTTAAAGCTCTTGATGTGACTCCCCGCGATGCCGGTATAGACATCCTTCACCTTACAATCGGCCATCAATTCGACTTCTTGAAGCACTCGCGAGATGGTCGCCACCGTGTCTTCAATATTGACGACGACGCCTTTCTTTAATCCTCTGGAATCCTGCGACCCCATGCCGATGATATTGAGTCGTCCTTCTGGGCTGATTTCCGCCACCAGCGCCACGATCTTGGTGGTGCCGATATCAAGCCCGACGATAATTTCCTTGCTATCTCTGCTCATGGTTTTCCTTTATTTTCCATTGCTGGCAGTGAGGCCAGGGCATTGACACGTAACGCAAAGCCATTGGGATAACGCATATCCACAAAGCTTGGCCGCTGATGTGCTACGGCCAGCACGTTTGAATAATTGTTGGCGAAACGTTCCAGCTTTAATCGCACGGGTGCCTTTGTTTGCTGACGACCGAGTTCGACGACCGTGCCGTCGTTCAAGCGCAGTTGCAAGGCAAGACGCGGAGAAACATTTAGACTGCGTGGCCAGAGGTTCAGCGGCTTGAGCACTTCTTCGGCCTGCTGGTAGAACTCGAGCATTTCTGGTGCCAGCCCTGCCGGGCCAATTAAAACCGGCATCGGTGCAAGCGGCGCAACACTCATTGCCGCAGAAAAAATTTCGCCGTAGGTGTTCACTAATTGCCCTGAGTTTTGTCCCCAGAAAGCCGCCGGCACATGTTCCTCGATGCGCACTTCGATGCGTGACGGCCATTGTCTGCGCACTTCGGCGCGTCGCACCCAGGGCAATTGTTCCAGCGACTGGCGCAAACCATCGAGATTGACGCTGAAGAAATTCCCTCGAATCTGCCCCGCCAGAGAATGCTCCAGCTCGTTGCGTCGGATTTCTCGCAACGCGTGTGTCACGACCACTTCGCGCAATGGAAACCAAGGCATACGCGCACACCACAGCACGCCAGCCACCAGCAATGCGGCGACCGCTGCGACAAAAAGCAGATCGGAAATGGCCGTCATCAATTGTGGTTTGTTCCACATTATTCATCCCAACGAGGCAAGCGCCAGCACGCGCAAAACCAGTTGTTCATAGGAAATTCCGGCGACTCGGGCCGCCATCGGTACCAGCGAGTGATCGGTCATGCCGGGAGCCGTATTGACTTCAATAAAATAGGCATGACCTTGTTTATCCATCAGAAAATCAACCCGCCCCCAACCGCGACAACCGAGGATGCGGAAGGCTTCAAGTGCCTGAGCTCGCAGTTCGCTTTCACGTGCTGCGGGCAGCCCACACGGGCAGCGATAGGCGGTGTCGTCACGCAAATATTTTGCTTCGTAATCGTAAAATTCGGTTGCCGGTTCGATCTTAATGATGGGGAGCGCTTCATCGTCCAGAATAGCCACGGTATATTCGCCGCCGATGATGCCGCGCTCGGCCAGCACCAGCGAATGATGTGTAGCGGCCACGTTATAGGCCGGCTTCAATTCGCCCGCGTGTTTGACCATCGAAATGCCAATCGAGGAACCTTCGCAATCTGGCTTGACGAATATCGGCAAACCGAGTTGCTGTTCAATTGCGGAAAAATTACTGAATTTATCCAGTAGGGCGAACTCAGGAACCGGCAATCCAACTGACTGCCATAAGAGTTTAGTCCGCCATTTGTCCATGCCCAGAGCAGAGGCCATCACGCCACTGCCGGTATAGGGAATGCCCATCAACTCCAACGCACCTTGAATCGTTCCGTCTTCACCGTAACGACCGTGCAGCGCTATAAACACCCGATCAAATGCGGCCAATTCGTCTAACTTTCGTTCCGCCGGATCAAAGGCGTGCGCATCGACTCCCTGACGTTGGAGCGCATCCAGCACCCGCGACCCGCTCTTGAGCGAAACATCGCGTTCAGCCGATTTGCCGCCAAGAAGAATCGCTACTTTGCCAAAATCAGCCATACCTAAAACCTTCCACCACAAAAACGCCAAGACGCCCAGCCACCCGCAGTTTTTCTGGGTGCTGTGCGCTTGGTAATTTGGTGAGTTGGTGCTTACGCATTGATCAACTTTCTGGGTACACCACCGATCGAACCCGCCCCCATGGTGATGACGACATCCCCTTGATGGACAACATCCCTAATCGACTGCGGCATGTCGGCAATGTCCTCGACGAAAACCGGTTCGATTTTTCCCGCTACCCGTAACGCTCTGGCCAGCGCGCGGCTATCGGCGGCAACAATTGGCGCTTCTCCGGCGGGATAAACTTCGCCTAGAACTAGCGCATCGACACTGCTTAAAACACTAACAAAATCCTCGAAACAGTCGCGTGTTCGTGTAAAGCGGTGCGGCTGGAAGGCAAGCATCAGGCGGCGCTTCGGGAAAGCGCCTCGGGCCGCCGCAATGGTGGCGCGCATTTCTACGGGATGATGGCCGTAATCGTCGATCAGCGTGAAATGCCCACCGCCCGCCATCGGCACTTCGCCAAACCGCTGGAAACGCCGCCCGACGCCCTTGAAATCGGCCAGCGCTTTGATAATCGCCGCATCGGATACGCCCAACTCACTGGCAACAGCAATGGCCGCTAAGGCATTTAAGACGTTATGTATTCCCGGCAAATTCAATGTTACGGGGAATCGGCTATGGCTCCCGTTGACGCGGACGCAATCGAAGAGCATCTGCCCGTCCTGTGCCAGAATATTCTCGGCGCGGACATTGGCGGATGAATCAAGGCCATAACTGACAATCTGTTTTGATACCTGCGGCATGATTTCACGCACATTGACATCGTCGGTGCACAACACCGCCACGCCGTAAAACGGAAGGCGTTGAAGAAAATCGACAAACGCTTGTTTAAGTCGGCCAAAATCGTGACCGTACGTTTCCATGTGATCGGAATCAATATTGGTGACGATAGCGATGACAGGCGACAGTAACAGGAACGAGGCATCTGATTCATCGGCTTCGGCGACAAGAAAATCACCCGCACCGAGACGGGCATTGGCTCCCGCCGCATTAAGTCGTCCACCGATCACAAAGGTCGGATCCATACCGCCTTCGGCTAAGATCGAGGCAATCAAACTGGTCGTTGTGGTTTTGCCATGCGTTCCGGCAATCGCGATACCCTGCTTGAGACGCATCAGTTCTGCGAGCATTTGGGCGCGTGGCACCACTGGGATTTTGCGGGCGCGAGCGGCCAGCACTTCCGGGTTGTCTTCTGTTACCGCAGTTGATACCACCACCGCATCGGCTCCCAGCAGATTGTCGCTGGCATGTCCGGTTGCAATTCTGATGCCCAAGCCAGCTAATCGCCGGGTCGTCGTGTTTTCCGCTAAATCTGAGCCGCTGATGCTAAAGCCGAGATTGTGCAAGACCTCGGCAATCCCGCACATGCCTGATCCGCCAATCCCGACGAAGTGAATGTTTTTAACTTTATGCTTCATTTAGCCCATGCCTCGCATATTTCCGCGACCTCGGCGGCGGCATCCGGCTTAGCCAAATCCCTTGCACGCTCGGACATCTGCAACAACTGACTGCGGGTGTAATTACGTATCAGACTGACCGATTCTGCGGTCATTTCGTTTTGCGGCAGTAAAATCGCCCCGCCTGAAGTCGATAAAAATTTTGCATTGCTGGTCTGATGGTCATCGACGGCATGGGGGAATGGCACCAAAATGCTCGCCACTCCGGCTGTCGCCAATTCGGCCACGGTTAATGCCCCGGCGCGGCACAAAACCAGATCGGCCCATTCGTAGGCTCCGGCCATATCCTCGATAAAGGCCACACAACTGGCCTCGACACCGGCTTCCAGATAATTTTGTTTAAGCTTGTCTAGATGTTTCTCGCCGGCTTGATGCACCACTATCGGACGCTCATGCTGAGCTAAAAGACGTATCCCTTTCGGCACAATTTCGTTTATCGCCGCCGCTCCAAGACTTCCGCCCAGCACGAGCAGCCGCAGGGGAGACTGGCGATCCGCAAGACGCACCGCCGGTTCGGGCAAAGTAGCAATATCGGCTCGTACCGGATTGCCCACCCATGTTCCCTTGGGCAAGGCATTGGGGAAGCCGCAAACAATGTGTGAAGCGATCTTGGACAACACCCGATTAGCTAATCCGGCCACCGAATTTTGTTCGTGGATAACGAGCGGATAGCCCGACTGCAAGGCCATCAGTCCACCGGGAAAGCTGATAAATCCTCCCATGCCAAGAACGACATTCGGCTGGATGCGGCGAATTTCGCGCCGCGCTTGCATCAGGGCAGAAACCAAGTTGATCGGCAACATCAGCTTGCGCAGAAAACCCTTGCCGCGTAGCGCAGAAAACCGCACCCAAGCCATTTCGTAACCCTGTGCAGGAACCAGTTTGGCTTCAATGCCGTCAGGATGCCCCATCCAAACCACTCGCCAACCACGATTTTTGAGCAGATCAGCGACAGCAAGACCGGGAAACACATGCCCCCCCGTTCCTCCTCCGATAATAAGCACCGTTTTAGTCATGCCTAATCTTCCTTGGGCGCGCTGACATTACAATTTCGCTCCGCGCATTAACTGTCTGTTCTCCCAATCGACGCGCAGCAGGATGGCTAGCGAGACGCAATTGGCGAGAATCCCCGAACCGCCGAAGCTCATCAGCGGCAAAGTCAATCCCTTGGTTGGCAGCAGCCCCATATTGACACCCATGTTGATGAAGCCCTGCACGCCGATCCATATTCCAACACCTTGAGCCACGAGCGCCGAGTACAGTCGGTCAAGGGCTACAGCTTGACGACCGATGACAAAAGCTCGCTGAATGACCAAACTGAACAAAACGACTACGGCCACGACACCCGCAAATCCAAGCTCTTCGGCGATCACGGCTAACAGAAAATCGGTATGCGCTTCTGGCAGATAAAACAATTTTTCAACACTGGCCCCGAGTCCAACACCGAGTAATTCACCGCGTCCGAAAGCGATCAAGGCATGTGATAACTGATAGCCACGGCCAAAAGCATCTGACCACGGATCCATAAAGCCAAATATCCGGTCGCGCCGATAGGGCGAAACGATAATCAGCACGGCAAAAGCCACGACCAAGACAACAATCAGAATGGCAAACAGACGCGCCCGCATTCCACCCAGAAAAAGAATGCCTATGGACACCGAAATAATCACCACAAAGGCCCCGAAGTCAGGTTCTTTGAGCAGCAAAATGCCGACGGCCACCATAGCGATGGCCATAGGCAGAAAGGCTTTCTTTAAGTCGTGCATATAGGGCATTTTGCGGACGGTGTAATCCGCCGCATAAATAACGACGAATAATTTCATGAGTTCCGACGGCTGCAAATTGACAAATCCGAGTGAAAGCCAACGCCGTGCACCATTAACATCGCGGCCAACGCCAGGAACCAGCACTAAGCCCAAGAGCACAAAGCCGACGACGAAAAGCCAAGGCGCCATGCGCTGCCAGGCAGACATCGGAATCTGAAAAGCACAGCCGGCGGCCACCAGTCCAATCACCAGAAATACGCCATGACGCAGCAAATAGTAGGTCGGGTGGTTGCCGGTAAATCGCCCGGCTTCAGCAATGGCAATTGACGCCGAATAGACCATGACCATGCCGATCAACAGCAAAATCAAACCGCTCCACAAGAGCGTTAAGTCGACTTCGGCGGGCATTCGACGTGGCGCAAAGCTTGTCAACATCTGGCCACCTCACGTTCAAGCGTATGCACCAGCTCAACGAAGACCTCGGCACGATGTTCATAATTGCGGAACATATCAAAGCTGGCACAGGCCGGAGAAAGTAAGACAGCCTCACCCGATTGCGCCAGCGAAGCGCACCAGCGAACGGCTTCAGCGAGATCGACACAGCGCCGCAGCGGAATCCCGCAAGCTGAAATCGCCGCTTCTATCAACAAGGTATCGCGGCCAATTAACGCCACGGCTCGCCCATGTTGAGCCAATGCCGCCTGAAGCGGTGAAAAATCCTGTCCTTTTCCTTCACCACCAAGAATGATCGCCACCTTGCAGCCGAGTCCCTGTAAGGCCGCCAGCGTCGCACCGACATTGGTTCCTTTGGAATCGTCGTAGTATGAAACCCCCTTAATCAGGGCGACGAACTCGACGCGATGCGCTAATCCGGTGAATGTCGCCAAAGCCGCCAACACTTTTTTGGGTTCAACACCGATGGCCGCACACAGCGCGAGTGCCGCCAGGGCATTGGCCGCGTTATGCAAGCCGACTATTTTAAGGTCGTTAAGCGCTAGCAAGACTTCATTGCCACGTACCAGATGGCCGGACTTGAGGCCAAAACTGTCGGCTGATGGCGGCGTCCCTAAACCAAAACTGACCGTCTGGCGGTCGGGTTGAGACCACGCAGCACAGCGCAGTTCATCCCGGTTCAGCACCATGACGCCATGCCCTTGGTAGACGCGCTGCTTGGTCGCGGCATAATTATTTAGATCAAGGTGACGATCAAGATGATCTTCGCTGATATTGAGCACCGTCGCGGCGTCGGCATTGAGGGTGTGCGTTGTTTCCAACTGAAAGCTCGACAGTTCAAGCACCCAGACATCGGGCAACTTGCCGTCATTTAGCGCCCCCATCAACGCATCAAGCGCCGAGGGTGAGATATTGCCGCAGGCGATGGCGGGTGTTCCTGCCGCATTTAACAGGTGGGCGGTCAACGCCGTTGTGGTCGTTTTAGCGTTGCTCCCGGTGATGGCAATGATTTTGGCCTGTGGGGTTAATTTACGCACCGCCCAGCCGAACAGTTCAATTTCTGAAACCACGTCCACGCCACGATTTTGTGCTTGCCGAACACATTTTTCCTGCACGGGTACGCCGGGCGAGAGGGCGATCAGATCAACACCGGCAAATGTTTGGTCAATAAACGCCCCGGTTATTAATTCGGCTTGAGGCACCGCCGCACGCAACGCGTCTACGTTCGGCGGCTGAGTGCGACTATCGGCAACACGCACGACGGCACCCTCACGGGATAACCATTTGGCCATAGCCAAACCGCTCTCACCGAGTCCGAGTACCAGAACGTGTTGGCCGTGAAGGTTCATGGGGTGTGACTTCTCAGCGGATTTTCAAAGTGGAAAGACCGATCAACACCAACATGATGGTGATGATCCAGAAGCGAACGACGACCTGGGTTTCTTTCCAGCCGCCGAGTTCAAAATGATGGTGTAGCGGGGCCATGCGAAAAATACGTTTGCCGCCGCTGTATTTGAAATAGAGCACCTGTGCCGCCACCGATAAGGTTTCAGCGACAAACACGCCGCCCATGATGGCCAGAACGATTTCCTGTCGCACAATCACCGCCACCGTCCCCAGAGCGGCACCGAGCGCCAGTGCGCCAACATCGCCCATAAATACTTCAGCCGGATAGGCGTTAAACCACAAAAATCCGAGTCCGGCCCCGGCCATTGCGCCAAGAAATACCGCCAGTTCGCCCGCGCCTGGGATATAGGGCATCAATAGGTAACGGGCAAAAACCGCATTACCCGCAACATAGGCAAAAATCGACAGCGCACTGGCAATCATCACGGTGGGCATAATCGCCAGTCCATCGAGACCATCGGTGAGGTTGACGGCATTGCTGGTGCCGACAATCACGAGATAGGTCAAGGTGATAAATCCAATCACGCCAAGCGGGTAGGATACGGTCTTGAAAAACGGCACGATGAGTTCAAGTTGCGCCGGTACGGTTGTCGTCATTCCGAGATAAATAGCCACGGCCAAGCCGATGACGGACTGCCAGAAATACTTCCAGCGGCTGGCTAAGCCTTTTGGATCGCGACTCATGACTTTACGCCAGTCGTCGTACCAGCCTATGGCCCCAAACCCGAGGGTAACTATCAGCACCACCCAGACGTA
Source organism: uncultured beta proteobacterium (assembly GCA_903916205.1). Taxonomy (GTDB): domain Bacteria; phylum Pseudomonadota; class Gammaproteobacteria; order Burkholderiales; family Rhodocyclaceae; genus Propionivibrio. The sequence continues at coordinate 2,440 of CAIWVX010000056.1, read as the reverse complement.
GCGATTACCCAGATCGCCCCAGAGCAAGGTGGTCACACCAATTGAAATTAAAATCAATGCCCCGCCCATAGTCGGTGTTCCCGATTTAACGAGATGCGTTTGCGGGCCGTCCTGGCGCACCGCTTGACCGATTTTTTTAGCCGCTAACCAGCGAATCACTGACGGCCCCGTGACAAAGGAAATAATCAGCGAAGTCATGGCCGCCAGCACGGCCCGCAGCGTGATGTAGTTCAGCACGGAGAAGCCGCGCCAGTGCAGATCGGATGACAACCATTGCGCCAGACTCAGCAGCATGTTTGTTCTCCTTGGACGGCGGCATCCTGATTGCCGCTGACTTCTGTCAGCGCCTCAACCACACGCTCCATGCGCATGAATCGCGAGCCTTTGACCAGCACCGTGGTTTGCCCGGTCAGCGTTGTTTTTAGTGCGCCAATCAGCGCGTCAATTTTTTTGAAGTGTTGCCCACCCGTACCAAAGTTATGTACGCTCAGCGCACTCGATTCTCCAAAGCCAAAGAGCAAATCAACCCCCTGACTCTTGGCGTAGCCGCCCACTTCATCATGAAACTGACCGGTCATTTCGCCAATCTCGCCCATATCGCCGAGAACCAGTATTTTTTTGCCTACGGTCGCCGCCAATACATCAATACCCGCACGAACCGAATCTGGATTGGCGTTATAGGAATCATCAAGGAGGGTCGCACCATTCAAACCTGAGCGCTGCTGTAGACGTCCTTTGATGCCAGGGAAATTATTTAATCCCTCACGCACCGCATCCAACGAGATACCGGCCGCTAAAGCCGCTGTTGCCGCGCCCAGTGCATTGCGTGCGTTGTGCATTCCGGGGGCCGTCAGCATCACCTCAATTTGTTGTCCTTGCGCCGAAATCGTTAGATGATTTTCCAAACTGTGGATTAAGCAAACGCCAGTCACATCAGCCGCCCGCTTAAAGGAAAAATACAGGGCCTGATGATCTGCACTTTGTGCTTGCCACAAATCGGCCCATTGATCGTCGGCATTGATGACGGCCACCCCCGACTCGCCCAAGCCCATAAAAACACAACCCTTCTCACGCGCTATCGCTTCCAGCGAACCCATGCCAGCGAGATGGGCACGCTGGGCATTGGTGACGATGGCGACACTGGGTCGTGCAATTTCGGCCAGATAGGCAATTTCTCCAGGATGATTCATGCCCATCTCAATTACCGCTGCATGATGTCCGGCATTCAACTTAAGCAGCGTTAGCGGTAAGCCAATATCGTTATTCAAATTCCCCAGCGAGGCCAGCACAGACTCTGGCTGGTTGTTAAACGCCGCGCGCAAAATGCTGGCAATCATTTCCTTGCTGGTGGTTTTTCCATTACTCCCCGTTACCGCGATGATCGGTATCGAGAAACGCGCACGCCAGTTGGCGGCCAATTGCCCTAAGGCCAGTCGAGTATCGGCGACGACTATTAGTGGCAAACCGAGATCTTTTAACCCCGGTGCGGCTTGTGCATCGACCACCGCCGCTGCGGCCCCCCGCTCCATCACCGAGGCAACGAAGGCATGACCATCGAACGAGTCACCGCGCAAAGCGATGAATAACTGACCGGCTTCTAGCGTTCGGCTATCGGTTGAAACACTTGAGAAAGTGAGATCATCGCCAACAAAACTCCCGCTCATTGCCGTGGCGGCGTCCTGGGCAGACATCATCCTGTTGATTGTCATTGCGGCCTCTCCTCACGTGCGACGAGCGCCGCTTTGGCCTCTTGTAGGTCAGAGAATGCACGTCGAACTCCGGCCATTTCTTGATAGCTTTCATGCCCTTTTCCGGCCAGTAGAATCACTTCAGCGGGATGTGCGCTTCGGATTGTGTGGCCGATGGCCTCGGCACGGTCTGCAATAACCTCTGCTGCTGGCGCGGCTTGATGTATTTCATCGAGAATTACAGCGGGATTTTCGCTCCGTGGATTGTCACTGGTCAGCACCACGCGATCGGCTAAGCGCGAGGCTATCTCGCCCATCAGCGGACGCTTGCCGCGATCACGGTCACCGCCACAGCCAAAGATCACGGTTAGGCCGGCACCACGCGCTTTGGCAACGCCTCTCAACGCCTTTAAAGCATTCTCCAAGGCGTCCGGGGTATGGGCGTAATCGACGATAATCAGGGGTTCGCCGGTGCCGCCGATTTTTTCTAGGCGTCCGGGCGGTGATGACAGATTGGCAAAGCTGGCGGCAATCTCAGCGGGCTTCATGCCCGCATCAATCAACACGGCCGCCACGGCCAGCAGATTGGATACGTTATAGCGTCCAAGCAATCCAGTTTCTACTTGAGCTCGACCATTAGGCGTACAGAGACGGAAGCGTATTCCGTTTAGCGTTTCTTCGACATCCTCGGCGCGAATAACGCCTTGATGCTCGATCTGTGCTTCATTCTGCGTGTACACCAACACCTTAGT
>CAIWVX010000055.1 GCA_903916205.1 uncultured beta proteobacterium | reverse complement strand
TTGCGCCCCCTCCTTTTGAATACCCTCAATACTCATAATGGAGAAACGACCGATTTTGATCTCGGTCATTGAGGCTCACCGATTTAACTAGCCCGAACGATGAGCACCGAGAACACAACGAAACCACATAGAAAATAGGCTTTCGCCTGCTCTCACTTAGTTTTTCGACCCGTAAGCGGCCCGGTGCAATCTATCGGCTACAGCGGCCCAATTGGCGTTTTCGGGAACCGCCTCGACGACGATCAGCGCATTTCCAAGCCGATCAAGTTCGCGTAGGACGGCATAAAGCCCCTGTGCGTAGCCTCGCGGATTATCGGGCAAACGCAGCGAAGCGGATGCAAGAGACGACGCACGCATGAGATTAGTGGAATAGCTCAATACGCCAAACGGCGTGGCGCTCGCGCTTAATTGATCCAAAAATAGCGATAACTCGGACGTTGCAACCAAGCACAGCGGCGTCTGCGGGGCGTAATGTCCATCCAGCGAACCGGAGACGCGCGGCGCGTTAACACCCAACGGTGTGCCGATCTGTTCCGGTCGCTGGCCGATAACGATTTCAATCTGTTCGGGGGTGATAGGCCCGGGTCGCAGCAAACGAGGGGGGAAATCCTGGCCGCGCGAGAGGTCAATAATGCTTGATTCAATCCCGATCTGGCATGGCCCGCCATCAAGCACCAGCGCCACGGCAGCACCGAGTTCTTGATAAACGTGCGCGGCATCGGTCGGACTGATGCGACCAAAGCGATTGGCCGAGGGGGCGGCGATTCCACACAGGCCCTCCTGACCACCGCCAGCCTGAGCGTAGGCCCGCAACAAATCGAGCGCCACGGGATGCGATGGCACCCGCACGCCCACGGTTTCCTGCCCGCCGGTTACGGCGTAAGGCACGGCTGACGCCCGTTTGAGAATGAGCGTCAGCGGCCCCGGCCAAAAAGCTTCGGCCAGTTCCCAAGCCATGACGGGAATAGCCTTGGCCCACGACTCAAGATGCGCCGCACCCGGCAAATGCACAATCAGCGGATGATCCGCCGGACGCCCCTTAGCCGCAAAGATTTTGGCCACCGCTTGAGGATTAGCCGCGTCAGCGCCCAGCCCGTAAACCGTCTCAGTGGGAAAAGCCACCAATTCGCCGCTTTGCAGCAGGGCAACCGCTTCGGAAAGGTCTTGGGTCATTTGAATAAGCAACTAAAGTCCACCGCAAAGGCGCAAAGGGACAAAGTTAACGCAAAGAGAATCAACTCAAACCAGCCTTGCGATTTTCTTTGCGAAACCTGTACCGCCTTGCCCCTTTGCGGAGGGTGTTTCAAAAGATAAATTCACGGCAAATCGGGAAGCGTCTTTGACAAAACTTTCGTGGTCTGGCTGGTGCGGAATTCCGAGAGTTTTTGCGCCAAAGCCGGATCACTCAACGCCAGCATGGCCACCGAAAAAAGACCGGCATTGACTGCCCCGGCTTCGCCAATAGCGAAGGTCGCTACCGGAATACCGCCCGGCATCTGCACCATCGCCAGTAGCGAGTCGAGTCCCTGTAAATGCTTCGAGGGCATCGGCACGGCCAGCACCGGCAACTGACTTTTGGCCGCCAGCACTCCAGCTAGATGCGCGGCTCCCCCCGCCGCACCAATCAGCACTTTAAGGCCACGTTGCTGCGCCTGGCTGGCGTAGTCAAGCGCGGCATCCGGGGTACGATGCGCCGACAATACCTTGGCTTCATAGGGAATATCAAACGCCTTGAGCGTTTCAGCGCAACATTTCATCACCGGCCAATCGCTGTCCGAGCCCATTACGATTCCAACCAGAGGGGTTTTGACCATTATTTTTCCTTAAGCGGTTAACGCGCGCTCGGCGCTTTCGAGGGTATTTGCCAATAACATAGTGATAGTCATCGGGCCAACCCCCCCGGGGACGGGGGTGATGAACGAGGCGACGTGTTTGGCCGACTCAAAATCAACATCGCCGCACAATTTGCCATCGGGCAAGCGGTTAATACCGACATCAATCACCACCGCCCCCGGCTTGACCATGTCAGCGGTAATCATTTTCGGACGACCAATCGCAGCCACCAGAATGTCGGCGCGCAAACAATGCGCTTTGAGGTCTTGGGTCTGCGAATGACACACCGTCACCGTTGCCCCGGCGTGCATCAACAACATCGCCATCGGCTTACCGACGATGTTCGAGCGCCCAACTACCACCGCTTCCTTACCTTTAAGGCGGATCCCGGCATCTTCAAAAAACTTCATCGCGCCATAAGGTGTGCACGGGATGAAACAAGGGTGCCCCTGCATCAATGCGCCGACGTTTTCAGCGCGAAAACCATCCACGTCTTTTTCAGCCGCAATGGCCTCCAGCACGGCCTCCGCATCAAAATGCTTGGGCAGCGGAAGCTGAACCAGAATGCCATGAATTTTCGGGTCAGCGTTAAGCTCGGCGATTTTGTCAAACACCTCTTGCGGCGCGACATCGGAGGCAAAGAGATATTTCTCGGAATGAATACCGGCCTGAGCGCAAGCATTAACCTTATTGCGCACATAAACCTGCGAGGCCGCGTCTTCACCGACCAAAATCACCGCCAAACCGGGACGCACCCCATGCGCCGCCAGTTCATCGGTTTTAAATTTGAAACCGGCACGAAGTTTTTGCCCCAGTGCGTTGCCATCAAGAATCTGTGCCGTCATGCTGTTTTCCAGTGATACAAAATAAAGGTATTGCTGACTACTCAGCTTGTGAAGAATTCAAAAATCCACCACAGAGACACAGAGAAAACGTAGAGATAACGCTCTGTTTTAAAAAAATTACGCTGTGAATCCTCTGTGCCTCTGTGGTGAAAGGTGATGCACTTTTTTCACAACCTTTCAGCCGTAGGAGTGAAATGCAAAACGTTGCGCACCGCTCAAGCCACTTCGCTTGCCGCGGCCTTGGCCGCTGCCGCTCGACCTGCAGCAAAAGCGCGGCGGTTAAGCTCGATGAGTTCGGCTTTTTTGCTAGCAAATCGTTTGAGAATGCACTGCTCCAGAACCTCGGCAGAAAACGGCAGATGATCCGAAATGGCACCGAGCATAACGGTGTTGCCTAGCCGCATATCGCCAAGTTCATGAGCAATCGCCGAAGCATCGAATGAATAAACCCGGGTTCCGGCGGCGCGTACCGAGGCCACCGGATCGTCCGGGTATTCAAACAAGCCGATATCCACTACCGGCGGCACCAGCCGCCCGGTATTCATTAAAGCCAAGCCACTGGGGCGCAACATATGACGCCAACGCATCCCTTCTGCGGCCTCAAAACCAAGCAGCACATCGGCGCTACCCGGCGTGATCTGCGGCGACAAAACCTTAGCGCCAAAACGCAGGTGCGAGGACACCACCCCGCCACGTTGAGCCATTCCGGCGACTTCGGTTTTTTTGACATCATGACCGAAAGCAATTGCCGCCTCAGCGAGAATCTCAGTCGCCGTCATGACCCCCTGCCCTCCGGTACCGACCACCAAAATATTTGTTGTTTCAGACATTTTATTGACCCGTCAGCTCGGTTTGACCACATGAATCGGCATTGACAACGCCTCGACCGGCACGATGGCGTCCGGCGCACACGGTTGCAGGCACAGGCCGCAACCCGTACAGGCGGCGCTTTCAATGCGCACAAAAGAACGCTCGACTTCCTTGCCACTCGGCCGAATCACTTTATCCCGCCGCGTCACATGAATCGCCGGACAACCGACCTCAACGCAGTTGCCGCAACCGGTACACTTATCCTCAAGCACCCTAAACGGTTTGCGCGCTTTGTAATGCTCAACCAGCACGCAAGGCTGATTAGTGATGATCACCGACGGCTCGGCAATTTTGCTTTCTTCACGTAGCGTTTTAAACAGCTTGGGCAACTCATAAGGGTTCAGCACATGAACGCGCTCTTCACGCACCCCCAAGGCTTTAACCAGCGAGGCGAAATCAACACGCGGCACTTCTTCGCCGTTAATGTCGCGCCCGGTGCCTGGATTGGCCTGTCCGCCGGTCATGCCCACAGCACGATTATCCAGCAACAGCACGGTGACATTACCTTTGTTATAAACGATGTCGAGCAAGCCTTGCATGCCCATGTGCATGAAGGTTGAGTCACCAATCACGGCGATGATTTTCTTGTCTTTCTCCGACTCGGCCCGTCCCTTGTCGAGTCCCAGCGCCATACCCATCGACGCCCCCATCGAGATACAGGCATCAAGGGCATTCCACGGCTGCCCAAAGCCCAAGGTATAGCAACCAATATCGCCGGAAATAGTGACATTGCGCATTTGCGCCAACGTGTAATAAACCCCCAGATGCGGACACGCCGCACACATCGTCGGCGGTCGCGGAAAAACCTGCATCGGCGTGATTTTGACGACATCCGGCAACGCCTCGCCAAGTAGCTTGGCAATCGCCGGTTTCAAAATGCTCGGTGAAAGCTCGCCACTGCGCGGCAAAATGTCCTTGCCTAGGGCGGCGATACCTTGGGCCTTAATTTCGTTTTCAATCAGCGGTTCGACCTCTTCAACCACCACCAGTTGATCGCATTGCGTAGCAAAATGTCGCACCAATTCAATCGGCACTGGACAGGTGAAGCCCAATTTAAGCACCGGAGCATCGGGGAAACTCTCACGCACATGCATGTACGCTGGCCCCGAGGTCACAAAACCAACCCGCCGATCCGTGCCCGGTTCAACCCCATTGAGCGGGGATATTTCGGCTTCAGCGCGCAACTTGTTTTCGCGCTCGAACATCAGCGGCAAACGCCGCCCTGCCGCCCCCGGCACCATCACCCAGCGTGAAACATCTTTAACAAACCCAGCCACCGCATGTTCACGGCGCTCACCCACCGTCACCAGTCCTTTAACATGACAGATGCGCGTGGTCAGCCGCAGAATCACCGGCGTCTGAAAACGTTCCGAAAGCTCAAAAGCCGCCAGCGTAAAATCGTGCGCCTCTTGCGAGTCAGACGGTTCGAGCACCGGAACGTGAGCAAAGCGGCCCCAGTAACGCGAATCCTGCTCGTTCTGTGAAGAAGACAAGCCAACATCATCGGCAATAGCAATCACCAAACCACCCGCCACGCCGGTCAAAGTCAGTGTCATCAAAGCATCGGAGGCGACATTCATGCCAACGTGTTTCATCGCACAGAACGAACGCGAACCGGCCATCGCCGCACCAAACGCCACTTCCAACGAGACTTTTTCGTTGACCGACCACTCGGCATACAGATCCGGGTAAGTCGAAATCACCTCCAGCATCTCGGTCGCGGGCGTACCCGGATAAGCCGCCGCCACGCGCACCCCAGCTTCCCACACGGCCCGCGACACAGCGTCGTTACCCGACATCAAAAGCCGACTTTGCGCCGGTGCAGGTCGTGCTTTTTCCTTGACTACTGCCGCCATCACATCTCCCTAACAGGCTGGAATTACTTAAAACCAAAGGATTCGAGAAATTGAACTACCGTGCCAACACCGCCAGCACACAAGGGCGCAAGTATACCGCAGTCGATTTCAATCGTGTCTGCCAAACGCGCAGAGCGGGAGTCATCCGTCCGACAAAGATCACATCCACGAATCGATAGGGTCAAACTCCATCAATTCGATGAATTGGATGCGCATCAATGGATGATGCCCCCATTGATCCCACTACTGGTTTTCAATGGAACACAGCGTTTGACCGTTCGGTCTTTCCGCTTCATGCCACAGCCAACGTGTAAAAATTGGAACATGTATTTGTCCTTCGTGCTAAGCAATGGTACGCATCACACTCAAGCACATAAACCAAGTGCTGGGCTCAATAAACGCTGTACCACCACGCACCATGTCGAACCGTTTGAACCGTCGCATGATTTGAAACGTGTCCCTACGCGGAGATATTGGCGTATCAGGACATTTGTTGCGGGATAACGTTGCCGATGCGCACAATCTTGTTTTTCTCATCAACGTAAACCAGCGCAGGTGTCAGACCCGCTAGTTCGTCTTCGTTGTATTGAGCGAAGGTGGCGATAATAAGGTGGTCGCCCGGTGCGGCGCGTCGGGCGGCCGAACCATTAACGGAAATGATCCCCGATCCGCGCTCGGCGCGAATGGCGTAGGTTGTAAAACGCTCGCCATTGTTAATATTCCAGATTTGCACTTGCTCGTTTTCAAGAATATTGGCGGCATCGAGAAGGTCGTCATCAATGGCACACGAACCCTCGTAATGTAATTCCGAGTGTGTGGCTGTTACGCGGTGCAACTTGGACTTCAACATGGTTCTTTGCATGGCATCACCCGGTTAACGCTAGTGGGGAGGGAATTTTAGCCTCAAAAAGAAGGCTGTCAAGATCACGCTCTATTAAACGTTAAAAAACTGAGTAAAGTACATGATGATGATGGCGATCTACGCTATCCCGCCGTAGGCGCACATGTGATCTACCCCACCCATTTTCGCGCATTACGGAACATCCGCAACCACGGCGAATCGTCGCCGAGATCGGCTGGGTGCCATGACATCTGCACGGTACGAAAGACGCGTTCGGGATGCGGCATCATGATCGAAAAACGACCATCCGCCGTGGTGACGCCGGTAATGCCTTCCGGCGAACCGTTTGGATTGTAGGGATAAACTTCGCTGGGGCGACCAGCGTTATCGAGGTAACGCATGACCACCCGCACTTCGGCTTGTTGTTCGGCGGAATCGAATAGAGCCTGACCTTCGCCGTGCGAAACCACCACCGGCAACCGGCTTCCCGCCATGCCAGCGAAGAACAGTGACGGCGATTCGGGCAATTCGACCATGGTGAAACGGGCCTCGAACTGCTCGACCTTGTTGCGTTCAAAGCGCGGCCAAGCTTCGGCTCCGGGGATCAGGCTCTTCAAGGCGCTCATCATCTGGCAACCGTTGCAGACGCCAAGCGCGAAGGTGTCGTCGCGACCGAAGAAACGCGAAAATTCGTCACGCGCCCGAGCGTTGAACAGGATCGTTCGCGCCCAGCCTTTGCCGGCTCCCAGCACGTCGCCGTAGGAGAAACCGCCACAGGCTACAGCCCCCTTGAAATCGGCCAAAGAAACGCGACCAGCCAAAATGTCGCTCATATGCACGTCGACCGAAGCGAAGCCCGCCCGATCAAAGGCCGCCGCCATTTCAACGTGGCCATTGACGCCCTGCTCGCGCAGGATGGCGACTTTGGGACGGGCGCCGCTGTTGATGTACGGTGCGGCAATGTTTTCGCTTGGATCGAAGCTCGTCAGAATCGAGAGTCCGGCATCGGAGGCATCGAGAATACGGTCGTATTCCTGTTGCGCACACTCCGGGTTATCGCGCAACGATTGCATGCGAAAAGAGGTTTCCGACCAAGCCCGTTGCAACTCGACTCGCTTTTCAATGAGCACCGGTTTGGCATTGCGAATAATGCGAATCTCGTCCCACGGATTAGGTGCGCCGATGAAGTGCGAACAAGCACCCAGCCCGGCTTCACGCAGCACCATCATTACCGCTGTGCGCTCAGCGCGGCGAATCTGTACCACAGCACCGAGTTCTTCATTGAACAGCGCCCGCATCAACTGCTCGAAAGCCCGACCACTGAGCATTTCTGGTTTTTTCTCAGTGCCATCGACATCGCTTACCAAGGCGTCGTAACACAGGCCGTCCATATCCAGCGAAACGCCACAATGCGCGGCAAACGCCATTTCCGCGATGACCGCCAGCAGACCACCATCCGAACGGTCATGATAGGCCAGCAACAGATTGTCATTTGCCAGTTGTTGCACGGCCTTGAAGAAAGCCGGCAGACGGGCCGCTTCGTCGACGTCGGGAGCCTCAGAACCGGTCGCGTTGAAGACCTGCACCAGCGCCGAAGCGCCGAGCCGGTTCTTGCCGCCACCAAGATCAATCAGCAGCAGATCGGTTTCACCGGCATCGAGTTGCAATTGCGGCGTCAGCGTGCGGCGCACGTCCTGCACCGGGGCAAACGAACTGACGATCAGCGACAGTGGCGAAAGCACCTGCTTTTTCTCACCGGCGTCTTCCCAGACGGTACGCATCGACAGCGAATCCTTGCCGACCGGAATCGACACGCCGATTTTCTGGCACAAGTCGGAAACCGCACGTACGGTATCGAACAAGCGGGCATCCTCGCCGGGAACCCCGGCCGGTGCCATCCAGTTGGCGGAGAGTTTCACGTCGCCGATTTTGGCGATGCGGGCAGCGGCAATGTTGGTCAGCGCCTCGCCAATCGCCATACGCCCGGAAGCCGGGGCATCAAGAATCGCCAACGGTGTCCGTTCGCCCATGGCAAAGGCTTCGCCACGCAGCGACTGATAACCCATGAGGGTCACCGCCACATCGGCCACCGGCACCTGCCACGGCCCGACCATCTGATCACGTGCGGTCAAGCCGCCAACGCTGCGGTCGCCAATCGAAATCAAAAAGGTCTTGTCGGCCACGGCAGGCAAACGCAACACGCGATAGACGGCGTCCTTGAGCGTCACCGAAGTCGGATCAAACGGCACCACAACTGAGGGCAGACGCACCACGTCACGCGTCATGCGCGGCGGTTTGCCGAGCAAGGCCGCCATGTCCATATCCACCGGGTTATTACCGAAGTGCCGGTCAGCGACCACCAGACGATTATCGTCGGTAGCCACGCCCACTACGGCAAACGGGCAGCGCTCACGCTCGCACAGCGACTTGAATTCAGGCAGACGACTCGGCGGGATCGCCAACACGTAGCGCTCCTGCGCTTCATTGCTCCAGATCTCGGCTGGCGACATGCCCGGCTCTTCAATATTCACATCGCGTAATTCAAAATGCGCCCCGCAACCGGCCCCATGTGCCAGTTCAGGGAAGGCATTGGAAATCCCGCCAGCGCCCACGTCATGCACCGAAAGGATCGGATTGCCCTGCCCCGGCGTTTCGGCATCGCCAACCGGCGCGCCCATCTGGACGCACGCATCGAGGACTTCCTGCGCCCGTCGCTGCATCTCAGGATTGCCGCGCTGCACCGAAGCGAAATCGAGATCTTCGCTATTGCTGCCGGTACTCATCGAACTCGCCGCACCACCGCCCAAGCCGATCAGCATTCCGGGGCCGCCGAGTTGAATCAGCAAGGTGCCAGGGGCAAAAGTTTTGGCCTTAATCGACTGACTTTCGGCAATATTGCCAACACCGCCAGCGACCATGATCGGCTTGTGATAACCGCGTACCCGCGCCGCGTCACCCTGACCCACGCGCTGCTCATAGGTGCGGAAATAACCGGCCAGATTCGGTCGTCCAAATTCGTTGTTGAAGGCCGCCGCGCCAATCGGGCCGTCGAGCATGATCTCCAGCGCCGAGGCAATGCGCGTTGGACGGCCATAGGCGGCCATTTCAGCCTCCCACGGCTGCATGGCCTCGGGCAGGTACAGGTTGGATACCGAAAAGCCGCACAGACCAGCCTTGGCTTTTGAACCGCGCCCGGTTGACCCTTCATCGCGGATTTCGCCGCCGGAGCCGGTCGCCGCACCGGGGAAAGGCGAAATCGCCGTCGGGTGATTGTGCGTTTCAACCTTAGCCAAAATGTGCGTCATTTCGGCGTTCCAACCGTAGGTGCCGTCCTGATCGGGATAAAAACGCTCGACCTGAGCGCCTTCAAAAACCGACGAGTTGTCGGAATAAACCACGACATTGCCCTCAGGGTGCGCGGCGTGTGTTTCGCGGATCATGCCGAACAGCGTTTCCTTGCGCGGCTGGCCGTCGATGACCCATGAGGCATTGAAAATCTTGTGCCGACAATGTTCAGAATTGGCCTGCGCAAACATCATCAATTCGACATCGGTCGGATTGCGTTTTGTTTTATTGACGAACAGTTCGACGAGGTAATCAATTTCATCGTCCGACAAGGCCATGCCGAGGCGAATATTGGCTTCAACCAGCGCCGCCCGGCCACCGGCCAGCAAATCGATGGAGGCCATTGGCTTCGGCGTGAAGTGGCGGAACAGTTCGGCGGCTTGGGCAAAATCGCTCAGCACCGCCTCGATCATACGGTCATGCAGCACCGCCGCCACCGGGGCGCGGGCCGCAGCGGTCACGCCTTCAAGGCGGTAGGCCACGCCGCGCTCGATGCGCTCGATGACCTCCAAACCACAGTTCCAGGCAATATCGGTGGCCTTCGACGACCACGGTGAAATGGTGCCGATACGCGGCGTCACCAGAAATAATTCGCCGCTCTCTAGGGTTGCCGTTTCGCGCTCTTCGAGCAAAGCCGCCAGTTGTTGGCGCGCCGCGTCGCTCAATGCGCTTTTCAGCTTGGCGATATGCCAGTAATCCGCCTGGGCAATACGTGCTTCGGGCACCACGGCTTGCAGGCGTTGCTGCAGGCTCTGAAGGCGAAACGTGGAAAAAGCGGGAGCCCCGCGCAAAAAGAGGATGTCGGCCATGACTTTTTTCAGGAAAGAGCAGGAAAACCTGCGTGGAAACAAGGCGAAGGCGACATTATAACTGAGAGCCACGGATGCCGGATCGAGGTGACGCGCGCATTCGATCAGTATTAACCGATTATGGTTTTATCATCAAAGTAACAAAGATTAAAACTCGGTGTGAAAGCGTGCGCCAAAGATATTCACAGGGCCGCGGTCAGCGTTGTAAGCCGGGTTCTCGATACGCTGATAGTCCGCCGTTAGCCACACCCCTTTTTGCACGTTCATACTGTAATAGGTTTCTATAATTTGCTCAGGCTTGTAGTTCAACCAACCATCGCCAATAAAGTAGGAAATTCCCCCTTTTTCGAGATATTCGCGGCGATCTTTGGACAGAAAATGGGCCATCAAAGAAATTCCCAGCGTATCCTGAGTGCGGCCCCACGCGGTGCCTTTAAGTGAGACGCCGGTTGATAGGGAGCGATCCACTTCGGCAAAGGCGTAAGTTTCGGTTTTACCATCGGCCCACATGCCTTTGAGGAATCCACCGATCTGCTCGGAAAAAGCCTGTTCCATGTTGAAGCCAAAACCATATTTAATTTTTTCGGTGGCGCGTACGTTCAGAATGTATTCCATGCCATTGTCGGGATCCGGGGCCCATCCAACCGCGTTACCGTGATTGATGGCGTCTCTAAATGAAGCCAGTTTGGCTCTATTGCGCCAAGTTGAAAAGCGAATGGCTCCCGGCTGACCGGCGATTTCGTAGCCACGCTCAAGCTCCAATTGATCACCATAATGTTTGAAAATTTGAAAGTCTGTCGCCAACTCGTTCGGCTTTTTCGGGCCAGTCATGCGCCCCAAGCGCAGCACCCAATCATCCTGATACCATTCACCGGCCGCACCCCAACTCCAACCGCGTGAATCGGCGGCGTAGTCAAATGCGATATTGTTCATGTGTCCCCAGTTCATAAATTGACGACGGGGATCGTTGGAATATTTGTTTTTGTCAAACACATCCAGCGTTGAAAAATTACCGAGGGTCATCACAAAACGGTTTTTATCGACCGTTCCGGCCATCCAGTTGAGCTCAGAATCCACCTTTTGCGCCCCTCCTCCCTGATTCCAGGTTTGACGCAAAAACAAGCGTTGCCGGTAAAGCATTGGCGTGCTACCCGCCGCACGGGTAATTTCACCATTGTAAAAACCACCAAGACCGGCCAGTTGGCCGCCAAAAGGTACGCCCTGCGTGATTTCAGGATTCAAATAAAGCTCACCACCGACCCAAGGTCGAAAGCCGAAATAACCGGTAATGGTCGCCGTATAGCTTCTGTCCTTTACATTAGGTAGGGTGTAGATGGGGTAGTTTCCCGAGTAATTTGCCAAATTAACGCTGGCTGGCCGATTGTCGCGAAAGGCGGAGTGACTTTGTCCAATATAAGTCGCTTGGAATTTGCTCTGTGTCTCTTCGTAATCAAAGGTATTACTAGGCAGCGCTCTTGGCGACACGTCATCCTCAGCAACCGCAAGGCAAACTTTGGGCAGCAGCGTACTGAGCAAAATAATAAAGCCGATCACTTTAAAGTGCATCTTTGTGATTCCAAAAAGCATGTTTTCCCCTTGGGTTATCGCAAGTTTGCGCAATACCCAATCGGCCGTAAAGTGCGCCATTTCAACATTTATGGGAAGTGAAGTGTGCCGCCGTGAACCGGCTCACCCAAGACAGCTACCCGCCAACGGGACAAGGTAGCACGGTAATGTTACCCGATTGTTACCAAGCCAATTTTTGCTCGAAACATGATCGACAACGAGAAGAGTCCACTGAAATGACACCGCAACAGAAAG
>CAIWVX010000054.1 GCA_903916205.1 uncultured beta proteobacterium | reverse complement strand
TGATTAGCCCCAATGATCGACAACAGTTTCATTTCATCGAGACCCCCTTGTTTTGCAAAATGGGTCATGATTTTTTGCAGAAGAAAGCCTTCTGGCTTATTCATGGAAAAAGCAATCGGTAAAGCACCTGACGAATAACTTTCCGGACGAATGGGCATCAGCAGCGAGACCTCCGCCGCACGTTCTCCGGTTGAATAGTTAAAACTGTAACGGGACTCGTGGTGCAACGCCCCCGACTCGCCCTGCGGAGTGGTCACAATGAGTTTTTTGATTTTATTATTCGTCATCGTTGAAAATCTCCGCAATTTGATCGTAATCCACTCGCGCATCAACGATTTCAAGACCTTTACCCATCGCCGACAGCGCGGCAATCAACGTATAGATCTCAACGTTTTTACCCGCTTCAATATCGGCAATGGTTTGTCGGCGACATCCCACACGTTTCGCAATAGTGGCTTGTGTTTGCTGTAAAGCGCGCCGGTTAGCGCGGAAAGCCTTGCCTAAATCGACCGCCGAGAATAGTCCTGTTTTCATGTTCGTTATACCGTCCATTTTTTGCTTATATCTTCATTGTGTACGTTATAGCGAACATGTGCAATGGCTTTTACGACAAATTAACCGTTATCGACCTTTCCCCACATCGACTTCTGAAGACGCAACAAACACACAACCCAGAGACTTCACTGGACACTGGTGAAGTCGAGCACGCTCAAAAATCAACGAACTGGATTCCCGCCGGTGCGGAAATGACGGAACCGGGTAGATTTAGCCTTGAAGCGCTTGCTATTCAAGCAGCGTTACCGATGATTCCGGGAGATTCAGCGAATAAAGTCGTGGGCGGCGTCCGCCGTCGCTAATCAGATAGGGCGTTACGGCCGGGCCAAGGTGGCGCTTTAGCGCTTTGTGCAAGCGGGCCAGTGCCGTTGAAAAATAGCTGCCATCCATCCCGTTGCGCAGCGCCCGTTCAGCTAGATCCTTATCGCCCATTGGGCCAACAATGGCGCGTAACTCAGCAAGATACCAGCGTGCCCAATTTTCGTCGGGGCAGTCTTTCCCCGGTGCTCCAATCGCTGGCTCACCCTTTAATCGGCGGCGAACAAACACGGCCATCAGGGCGAGCTGGGCCGGTGCCACATGAAACATTGTGTCGGATGCTGTAAGGCGTTGTTGTTTCAGATCGACAAGTAGCGAGGCGGGGCCAAGAGCGCGTTGGACAGCCTCCACGGCCTCGTTGTACGTGGCATTACCATTTAGCAACGCTTCTGGGAGACCGTGCCGCAGACTGACGTAGGGGATTTCTGCCAGCGTGACATGGGCCGTTGCCGTGTCGGCGAGCTGATTAACCCCCACCTCGATGACTTTCGTGTAGGGCGTCGGATAAAAAAACTGATAGCTCGACTCAAAGGGAGCCGAAACGAGTACGTGAGAAAGTCGATCTTGTGGCCTGCCAAACAAAGTCAGGGCATAACCGAGAAAAAACCCCATCGTTTTACGTCCGCCTGCAATCGACACATGCAAGGCCGAATCAGGGTCAGACGTTAGTTCGCGCACCAATGAAGTGATCAAATCGGCGGCGATCCGATTATCTTCTGGGGTGCGAATGTCATCAAGTGAATGGCCGTGCTCGTCGTTCAAAACATGAATATTTTTTTCCGGGAAAGCGATTGCCGGCAAGTCATAGTCTTTACACAAGCCGTGAAACCCGCCGGGAGACTCACTGAGCAGCGAAAGTCGCGCACGGTTCGCCCCTTCCTGCGTGGTGACGAGATGAATTTCCGTTGGCACGAAAGCCGGCTTTTGCTGTACCGCCAACGCATAGAGCGTCTCGGTGACGATCTGTGGAGAAAGCCCGGTGACCGCCACAAGAATGCGGCGACTAAAATGGCATGAATCAAACATATCTCTGCTTTCTGGAGGCTCTTTCTGTGGGTTAAGTGCACACCTTATCAGTACAGGCCGTCGCATTGTTATGCGCGACCAACCTACCTTAATTATTTTCCCCTATTGGGAGCCTCATTGGAGGCGTTTGGTCTCATCAAAATGTTGACGGCAGTCCCGTCCATTGAATACCCGCCGGCAGGTTGGCACGCCCGATTCGATTCTGAAAGCCTCTTGACGGTAACGGATAGCAGCGCACATCGTCTTCTCCTGGCTTAATCAACTCGCTGACGTGTAACAGGCAGCGATCCTTATCCGCTGCACTACCCACCAGCAGAAAAACACTGTATTCAATCGGTGCCGCAAATTTACACATCACACGATGCACGCGCTGCAAGCGTCGAGGGTCCGTGATGTCATAGCCGATTACAAACGATAGGCTATTCATCCGGTAAATCGCCATCACTCGCGGCCAGCCAATCTGCCGCCGGACTATCGCACCCACTGGCCTGACCGACAGCCTTTGCAATATCCGCCACGTTGTCGTTCAATTGCTTGCGCAAGCGTTCCGCCAACGGCTCCCACTCCGCATAAAACCGGGCGCGACCGGCTTTCCCCAAAAGGCATGCCCCGTCGCTATTCGTAAAATCGTCAAGCCGTAGCTTCTCCGTACGAAACAACATCAGCGTGTGGCGATCGACTTCGACGCGTAGAGATTCCACCACATCACAGGCCAAGGATTCGCGGCCAAAATCAAGGGCGTGATAAAAACCCACAAACGGATCAAGCCCGCCGCCATACAGCGCCAGAACCGCCTCCGCATGGAGTAAGGTGTAACCCAGCGAGAGCACCGCATTCACGGGGTCTTTGGGCGGTCGCCGATTACGACGATCAAACTTGAGTCGTTCCGGCAACAAATCGCCGAAACCCTCAAAATATGCCGCCGCGCCGGCCCCTTCCACACCACGCAATGAGGCAATCGACGTTTGCTGATCGACCACGGACAACGCCGATTCCAAGCGCCGCAGCACCACCGTCAGCAAATAACGCGACTGCGCCTCGCACTCTCGACGCTCGTTCAAAAAAGCCGCTTGTGAGCGCAGTTTCGACTCAACAATCGCCCGAGAAAAGCGCAGGCAAAACCCCATCTCCAGCGACAAACGATACTGCGCCACCCGCCGCGCCGCATCGTTATGCGGGCGACCGAGCAACATCGTTGGAATCGCCTTGCGTCCTGAAAGCACGACCACGCCGATACCCCGCTCACCCAACTTGCCCAGCAGGGACGACGATAAGGTGACATCGCCGCGCAAAAATACACGCGACAACGGAGCCATTGGCACCGTGCCAACACGCTCATTGTTTTCATAAAAAACCAGCGCCTCACCATCCGCTTTCAACGTAACGCCACGACGATCAACATAGAGACTGGTCATGCTGTTTACCTCCGGCAAACGGTTAGGGAATCAAACGATCAAGAACATCGTGCTCACGGGGCGCGTTGCCCGCCCCAGCAAATCGCATTTCATCCGTGCATCGAGTTGGAAAATATGTGCCCTGTCTTCGCCCAGATTGAGCAATATAGCCAGCGTATTACGCACTTCGCGCAACTCCGAGGGCGTCAGCCAGCACTCAAAAAAAGATTTTTGCCCGCCCACCTTGAAACCCAGCAGATACTTGCGTACACGATAGAGTCGCTTAGGACTGCTCACGTCATAACAGATCAGAAACAACGTTCGCGCCGCATCACTCATGATGTGAAGCATAGCGGGCGCGATATAACAGGTCAGGGATGGCAAGCTTGCGCTGCTCGTTATTGAGGGTCTGTCCAAAAAAACGCCAAGCAGATTCTTGTCTATCTGATTCGAATGCGGGGCAACCCCGCTGTAATCATTGGCGGTAAACCCTCTTTTTGTTCAGGGCTTTCTACTGACCGAGAAGATCGGTGGAGAGCAAGAGGTGCACGATTGACGGCTATCGGCGTCGCGCGGGACGGAGAACGAACTTCCCCTTGAACCGCCGACGTGGGATGAGGAAAAAACAGGTAGCCCCTCAACGCTTATTTGGAAAGATGGGGATTGGGCGTCAATGTGGTTTCTAGGCTCTTTGTAGTACCACTTTGTCATTATTTATATCTTATATGACTAACACTCAAGCGTAAGAATAAACGGGTACATCGCAAAGACGGCGGCGAATACTCGCCTCAGTAATTTTTACGTCATACGTGGCTTGGAGATTCATCCAATAACGTGGCGACTGTGCAAAAAATTTGCCAAACAAGAGCGCCAACTCAGCCGTTACCGGACGTGCGCCCTTGACCACATGCGACACCCGCATCGCCGATACGCCTATCGCTCGGGCGAATTCTGCCTGAGACAGGCCAAGCTCTTCAAGCGTTTCGGCCAGAAATTCACCGGGGTGCAGCGCGGGCATTCCGTTCTTCATCATGGCTTAATCCCTTTTAGTGATAATCAACAATCTCAACACACCAAGCATCGCCATCGCGCCACTCGAAACATAACCGCCATTGGTCATTGATGCGAAGGCTCCATTGCCCAGCGCGATCACCCTTCAATGCTTCAAGCCGATTGGAAGGCGGTAGGCGCAAATCCTCAATCTCGATTGCCGCATCCAGTTGTGTGAGGCGCATCATCGCTCGCTTACGAATTTCACCAGCAATACGCCGCGCCTTGCCTGTAGTGAAAAAGACCTCTGTTTCTGTATTGGCAAATGTCTGAATCATGCTCTAATTGTAAACTATTTGTTTAGGTTGTCTAGACCATTTTTCAGCAACTCTTCACCAAACCGTTTTAACGACCAAACGGCCAGCACACGCCCACAAATAATGTCCGCATTCGTCTCAATCCCTTTGTTTTCAGGGCTTTCTACTGACGCGCAAATTGCGCACGATAAAGACGATCAAGTCAGTCTCAATCCCTTTGTTTTCAGGGCTTTCTACTGACCAACTCCACGCCGGTTTGCCGGCATTGCGGGACCTGTCTCAATCCCTTTGTTTTCAGGGCTT
>CAIWVX010000053.1 GCA_903916205.1 uncultured beta proteobacterium | reverse complement strand
GATCACGGGCCCAAACGATCAACCGACCATCACGGTGGTTGATGTTACCGGAGCCGGAACGGAAGATACCACCGTGGCTGACACCCCGAATACGGTTCCGGTAGAAACGGGAGGCTGGCTTGTCGACTGCGGCAGCGTGACGTTTGCCGAGGTTGATGATACCCATCTTTGTCCATGATTCCCCAGTCGAATGAGGAATAGACCAGCGGTTCCCTGAACAACGAGAAATAGGTTGAGACAAAGCGAGCATCGTCACCCCAGACCGTTGACAGGCACCCTGGCGGCAAGGGCGGGACAATGGCAACGATACCCTTTTCATCGGGGTCACAGACGGTTCCATCTTCGCGGAAAACCTTCATGTTGTAGCCATAAACCGGGAAGCTCGGTGTACCGTAACGAATCTCCGTTTTTTCTACGCCAGGCATGGCGGAAAGAATCGGCCAGCCGGTTTCGGTCTGCCAGTAGTTGTCGATAACGGGTAGCCCAAGTTCCTTCATCAACCATTCGTGGGTTGGCTGATCGAGTGGCTCACCGGCAAGAAACAGATGCTTCAAACTCGATAGGTCGTGCTTGTGCATGAAGGCCGTATCGTGCTTCTTCAACACTCGCGCAGCCGTGGGGGACGAGAACATCACGTTAACTTTGTATTTTTCGACGATTTGCCACCAGATACCGGCATCGGGTCGCAACGGGGTACCTTCGTACATGATGGTACACATCCCGGCAATTAGCGGGCCATAGACAATATACGAATGCCCGACTACCCAGCCGATGTCGGAGGTGGAGAACATGGTCTCGCCTTCGCCACCGCAGTAGATGTACTTCATTGACGAGGCCAGCGCCACGGCATAACCGCCGGTGTCGCGTTGAACGCCCTTGGGTTTTCCGGTGGTTCCCGAGGTGTAGAGAATGTAAGAAGGTTCCGACGATTCAAGCCAGGTGACGGGGACTTCGGCATCGATAAATTGTTCACGCAGCGTGGCGTAATCAACATCGCGCCCTTCAACGCTATTGAATTCAAGGTCGAGACCGCGATTAATCATCAGCACTTTGGCGGGTTTGTGTGTGGCGAGGGTAATCGCATCATCGAGTAGGTGTTTGTAAGGAACGGCCTTGCCGCCGCGCATTCCGGCCTCGGCGGAAACGATCAGTTTGGGGGTCGCATCATCAATGCGTGTGGCCAACGAACCGGAGGCAAAACCACCAAATACCACCGAATGAATGGCCCCAATGCGGGCACAAGCCAGCATGGCAAAGGTCGCTTCGGGGATCATCGGCATATAGATCAGCACACGCTCGCCTTTGCTGACGCCTAGGTTTTGCATGACGGCCGCCATGCGCATGACTTCCTTTTTAAGCTCGGCGAAGGAATAAACGATTTCAGTATTGGTTTCAGTTGAAATGAAAACCATAGCCCGGTCATTCGGGCGCTTGGCGGCATGGCGATCAACCGCGTTGTAGCAAAGATTGGTTTCGCCACCGACAAACCATTTGGCAAACGGAGGCCGGGAGAAATCCAGTGTTTTTGTAAAAGGCCGGTGCCAGTCAATCAGTTTAGCCTCGTCTGCCCAGAACGTATCTGGATGCTCGATTGACTCCCGGTGGAATTCCTTGATGGTCGACATAAATTATCCTTGAAATTATCTAAATGTTGCGATGAGACATCCTGCACTTCTTGGAACTACCCCTGCCCAACGTCTTTGGCTGCATGCGTCGAATCAGGTCATTTTTTTACTCTGTGCTCTCAGTTAATTTAACTGTAAATCATGTTTGAATAATTTTAGCAGCCGCAAGAGCCACGGGTAAGCTAATGTCGCCAAATGGCGCAGAAGCACCTTCTTGCTTCGCTTTGATCATGGCTATGGCTCGCTCAATCGACTCATTGTGGACGCTTGAGCATGACCCGCAACGATTCGGTTGCGACCTTCTGAATTGAACGATTTTTGTTAAGCTTCGGCAAGTTTGATCAACGCCCCGGCTGAACCTACGCCCGTCTTTGCGAGGGTGGCTGACAGCCATACTGAGCGATAAGTTCAATTTTTTCTCCATAAACAGGGTGGTTTGCCTCTTGAATTGCATTTCATACAGTGCGTTAATCGCCCGATATTTCAACCACGATGCGACCGTGCGCCCGTCCCTTCATAAAACGATCAAAGACATCAGGTAATTCATTAAAGCCGATAGTCCGGCTCATCTCCAGTAAATGTTGAGGGCGCAAATCGCTTGCCAGACGCTGCCAGATACGGCTGCGATACGGCTCGCCGATGGTCGCCGAATCAATACCTAGCAAACAGACGCCACGTAAGATAAAAGGCATGACCGTTGTATTCAGCGTGGCGCTGGCGGCGAGGCCAATGCAGGCGATTGTCCCCGCGTGTTGCATGGTGCTAGCCATCCAGGCCAGCACCTCGCCACCGAGACTGTCAACGGCACCGGCCCATAGCGCCTTGTCAAGCGGACGGATGTGGGTAAGATCAAGCGCCGAGCGGAGCATGACCTGATCGGCCCCCAGTTGCTTGAGGTAATCAAACTCAGCCTCCTTGCCCGTCATTGCCGTCACACGATAACCCCGACAGGCCAGCATATCGACAGCCAGACTGCCAACGCCACCGCTGGCACCGCTGACAATCACCGGCCCTTGGTCGGGTGTTAGGCCATTTTCTTCCATTCGTACAATCGCCAGTGCCGCCGTAAAGCCGGCGGTGCCAAGCGCCATCGCATCACGCAAACTGAGTCCAGCGGGTAGATGACGCACCCAAGCCGCAGGCAATCGGGCGTATTCGGCATAGCCCCCGTGATGCGCGATGCCGATGTCGAATGAGGTGGCAATCACCCGGTCACCCGGACTGAAACGTGAGTCCGAACTGCTTTCGACGATACCCGAAAGATCAATTCCGCCGACACAAGGAAAACGCCGGACAATCCGCCCAGCCCCGGTTGCCGCCAAGGCATCTTTATAATTAACGCTGGAATACGCCACTTTAATGCTCACTTCTCCCGCATCAAGTTGCGCTTTGTCCAAACGAACAAAGCCACTTTTCGTTTGACCATCAACCTCTTCGATGAGAAAGGCCTTAAAAGTAGTCATGCTAATGCGGTGCTCCTAGAGGGATAACTGAGCTGGCAAAAAGGAACCTCATTCCCGAACATAAAATGCCATCCAGAAATAGCCTTTAATAAATAACGCTTGCTTTGAATTAGTTGAATATTAGCAATAATTCACGGTTTTCAGGGGCTCGATTGGGTTTTTGCGATAGTTTTGACAAATGCTTATAAATCATTGCGTTACATGTTTTTTAAGCAAAGCTTTAGGCGGGAATAGTGCCACAGAGGTATTAACGCCAAATAGAAATGTCCACTTTTGATTTTTTTACCAAATCAAAGGTTGCTCGAATATGTCCGACATGCCCCTCACTCAAGACGAACGTTACCAGATTGCCGTACTGATCAAGGGAGGATATGGAGTTCGCGATCGCGGGTGAAGACCAAGCAGAATTAGGCGCGGCGCGCACCTACCACGCCATCCACCTCATGTAAAAACAACAAGGTATGTTTAAGTTGCGCCACGTTGTTGATTTCGGCGGTAAAGCGCATGTGTGCTTCACCTTGTTTGGATTGCGTGCTCACGGCGATGACATTGATTTTTTCACGCGTCAGTACTTCCGAAACATCGCGGAGTAAACCCTGACGGTCGTTGGCATCGACGACGATATCAACAGCAAAGACGCCTTCGGTCTGACCGCCCCACGCCGTTTCAATGACCCGCTCTGGGTGCATCGCCTCCATGTTGGCGAAATTAGAACAATCGAGACGGTGAATTGACACCCCTTTGCCGCGTGTCACAAAGCCGATGATCGAATCAGGGGGCGCAGGTTTGCAGCATCCGGCAAGCTGAGTCAGCAATTTATCGACACCGACAATCAGGATGCCTTTTTCAGATTCATCGCTGGCTCTCACTTTGCGAACCGGCAAATCAGCGGCCACAAGTTCATCCGGTACGCTATCTGTACCGCGAACCGCTGACTGTAATTGACGTAAATTCAGTTCAGCCCGGGCCACCGCAATGAACAGGTCTTCGCCTTTGGCAAACCCCAATTTGCTGGCCAGATCTTCAAGCCGAATGCCGGTTTCGCCCATGCGTTGCAGTTCGCGATTGACGATCGCCCGTCCTTCGGTAATGGTTTCTTCCAGAGCACGGGTCGAGAACCACTGTTTGACCTTAGATCGACCGCGATGCGTAAACAGATAACCCAGCGACGGATTAAGCCAGTCGCGTGACGGCCCGCCCTGTTTAGCCACCACAATTTCGACACGTTGCCCGGTTTCAAGCGGCGTGTTAAGCGTCACCAAGGCTCCATCAAGCTTGGCACCACGGCAACGATGACCAAGATCGGTATGCACCCGGTAAGCGAAATCAACCGCCGTTGCCCCACGCGGTAGATCAACCACGCGGCCTTGCGGTGTCATGACGTAGATAGTCTCGTCAAGCGCCGCTTCTTTGTAATGTTTGACCCAGTCGGAAGAGTCGGCGACCTCGTCTTTCCAGGTCAGCAGTTGCCGTAACCACGCGATTTTATCGTCATAGTTACCTTCGGAAGAATGCTTGCTACCTTCCTTATAACGCCAGTGGGCAGCAATCCCTAACTCAGCATGTCGGTGCATTTCCTGAGTTCGTATCTGCACTTCCAGAGCGCGACCATCCGGGCAGTTTACGGCGGTATGCAAGGATCGATAGTTATTGCCCTTGGGATTGGAAATGTAATCATCGAATTCCTTGGAAATCGGCGACCAGATATTGTGTACCAGCCCTAGGGCGGTGTAGCAATCTTTAACCTCATCGACGATAACGCGCAAAGCCCGCACATCATAGACTTCGGAAAATTCGACGCTCTTTTTCCGCATCTTGTTCCAGATGCTGTAAATGTGTTTGGGTCGCCCGTATATTTCAGCTTTGGTAATACCGACCGCCGCTAGCTCTTGCCGAAGACGGGTCACAGCGTCTGTAATAAACTGCTCGCGCTCGCCGCGTTTTTCATCCAGATTTTTGGCGATTTTCTTGTAAATATCTGGGTGGATGAAGCGGAATGAGAGGTCTTCCAGCTCCCATTTCAACTCCCAAACGCCCAAACGATTAGCCAGAGGCGAGTAAAGTTCCAGCGTCTCCCGTGCCACATGAACGCGCAAAGCATCGTCATTAACCGCGTAGTGGCGCAAGGTTTGAGTGCGCGAAGCCAAGCGCAGCAAAACCACCCGGATGTCTTCAACCATCGCCAGCAGCATCTTGCGCAAGACTTCGATTTGCGCCTTCATTTCCACGGGATTGTGCTCGCCACTTTCGACAGAATACGCCGAAAATCCGTGCGTAATCGGACGCAGTCGATTGAGTTTGGAGATACCGCTAACCAGATGAGCCGGCCCTGAGCCGAAGCGTTGTTCCAGATGTTCGATTCCCTGTTCATCGTAGGTTGGAACGGCAAAAAGCAAGGCCGCAAGCCGGCAATTGGCATCGAGTTTCAGGCCAACCAGAATCAGCGCCATACCCATCGCGTGCTGCCAAACGCCTTCACCACTACCCAGCTTCTTCTCGCCATAAACATGCTGAGCAAACTCGGCAGCAAGACGAATTTTCGCCGCCTCTTCGGAGGAAACTCCTTCACTTAAGGTGTGCAAGGACTGTTCGAGGTCGCTTTGCGAAGCAACAGAATGGACAACGGAAACCATGGTCGCATTATAGCGACCCACTAAGGAATGCGATTGTCAGCGAGCGGAATTTTGTTATCGGGCAGAACTCGTAACGACTCAATTGCTCATCAAACACACTCCCAAGCGCAGCGTGTGAAATGCAAGGTGTTGTACACTCGAAGTTTGTGTTGAGTCCGATAGGCGGAGGCTCCCGAGGTGCTGCGATTGGTGGCTGAATGCAAACCACAAGCCGTAATGCTTGAACATGTGCTTAGTGTGCTCGATTCGGTTTTTAATAATGACCGTCAAAAATAATTACCGATATAAAACAGTTTATTAACCATAGGGATGCCATGCCTCTAACCCGTTTTATTCCCGCCGAGTACGCAAATCACCTTGCTGAAAAAGTCGCACAGTTCAAGGCGGATTTTACCGCTTTGGCTTTGCCCGAACCTGTGGTGCATCTTTCTACACCGTTGAACTACCGTCTACGGGCCGAATTCCGCATGTGGCACCAAGATAATCAGGTGCATTACGCCATGTTCGACTCTGATGAGCCGAAACGGCCCGTAATAATCGAACAGTTTGCTGCGGCCTGTGAGTTAATCTGTGCGGCAATGCCACGCCTGCGCGAGGCGCTAGAGGCTTGCGAGACACTGAAAGAACGGTTGTTTCAAGTCAATTTTCTAGCGACCTTGAGTGGCGAGTTGATGATAACGCTGATTTATCACCGCGTACTCGATGAGGCTTGGGAAGCTGTGGCGCATAAACTGGCCGCACGTCTTAAGGTGCAGCTAATTGGCCGTAGCCGTAAACAAAAGATTGTTATCGGACGAGACTGGTTGCTGGAAGAATTCGAGCTGAATAAGCGACAGCTGCGTTACCAGCAAGTTGAAGGTGCCTTCACGCAGCCCAACGGCGGCGTCAATCGGCAGATGCTTCACTGGGCTTGTCAGCAAACGCAGGCTCTGGGTGGCGATCTGCTGGAATTGTATTGCGGCAATGGCAATTTTACGGTGGCACTGGCACCGCTGTTCGAACGTGTTTTGGCGACCGAAGTCAGCAAGTCGTCGGTCGCTGCCGCGCACTACAACCTTGAAGCCAATGGCCTGAAAAATGTGTCCATAGTGCGTATGTCGAGCGACGAAATCAGCAACGCGCTAGCGGGTCGTCGGGAATTCAATCGGATGAAGGATGTCGCCCTCAATACGTATCGCTTTTCAACCCTGTTGGTTGATCCGCCACGGAGTGGGCTGGATGCGGCAACGCTTGAATTGGCGAGAGGCTTTGAACACATTCTATACATCTCGTGCAATCCGCAAACACTACTGGAAAATGTAACCGCGCTACAGACTACGCATGTGATCATTGCCGCCGCTGTGTTTGATCAGTTTCCATATACTCACCATCTTGAGTGCGGCCTGCGGCTAATGCGGCGGAGAGTGGAAGATACTGAATAGATAAAAGCAGCCATTAAAACGAACTCGAAACGCCTAGTTTAGAGAGCTGGTTCGTAGCTAAGCCGGCCGCTGAAAACCAGACGCTTTGAACGAACCCGCTCTATCAACACGTTCGTTGCCCAATAGCGGGCGTCTCGACTTACAACAGCGCTACGGTACGCTCAGGTTTAAAAAATCTTGACGCACTTTATCAGGCAGGTCGCAAGCTTCAGCTAACTCTTTCCAAATCTTTGGCGATCTATGGAGAATTATTAGTCTTACTATGTCAAGTTTCATAATTGACTGCTCGACAGTACGGACAACGCTGAATTTTGCGTGCGATTGCTTGCGCGATGAGGAATCGCAGGGTTGGAATCGAGTCAGGCACATGTCGTTGTGCCCGCCCTGTGGCTGCGAGGGAGGTCATCTTCGGGTAAGGAAGGTACTTCTAGTTGAGCGCCATTTTTTTGAGCCGCCTTGGCTGAGGCGTTGGCTGAGGCGTTGAGCAACGAGGAAGGCGTAGGCCGCGATACACAGGGTGGCGTGATGATGGAAACCCATCCAGCCGCGCCCCTCATAGTGAGAGAGGTCGAACTCCTGCTTGAGTTCTTGATAATCGCGCTCGATGCGCCAGCGCATCTTGGCCACGAAGACAAGTTGTTCCAGTGTGGCCTCGCTCGGACCGGTCAAGAGGACGTATTTGGTGGGTTCGGCCTCAAGCTGTATTTCCTCCCAGAAATGAGCCTGAGTAAAACTACATTTTGTGATGCTCACGATTACTTAATGGATCGCTGAGATTCAGTACAATAACGCTTTTCGCCATTTCAGCAGATTCGAGGGTGCGTACGTGACAAGAAAATATTTCGGTACGGATGGCGTGCGTGGGCGGGTTGGACAGGCTCCGATTACGCCTGATTTTGCCATGCGCCTCGGCTATTCAGCGGGTAAGGTGATGCTCGCCGACGAGTCTGCGCGTGGTCATCTCAAAGCGGGCGAGCGACCGGCAGTGCTGATCGGCAAAGACACCCGAATTTCGGGCTACATGCTTGAAGCCGCGCTGGAAGCGGGTTTTTCAGCGGCGGGGGTTGATGTTTGTCTCGTCGGGCCGATGCCGACACCGGCGGTGGCTTACCTTACGCGGGCTTTGCGCTTGCAGGCGGGTATTGTCATTTCGGCGTCGCACAATCCGTACTACGATAATGGCATTAAGTTTTTCTCGGCGCATGGCACCAAGCTTGATGATGCGCTGGAAGCCCGGATTGAAGCCGGGATTGATGAGCCGCTGGTGTGTGTTCAATCCGCCGATTTGGGTCGTGCGCGTCGCATTGATGATGCGGCTGGGCGTTACATCGAATTCTGCAAAAGTACCTTCCCTAACGATCTCGATTTGCGTGGCCTGAAAATTGTAGTCGATTGTGCGCATGGGGCGGCTTATCACATCGCACCGCACGTTTTTCATGAGCTGGGTGCGGAGGTTTCAAGTATTGGCACTGAACCCAATGGATTGAATATCAACAAGGAAGTCGGAGCGACGGCACCTCGGGCCTTAAGCAATGCGGTTCTGGCACAGCGGGCCGATTTTGGCATTGCGCTTGATGGTGATGCCGACCGCCTGGTGATGGTCGATGCCGAAGGTAAATTTTACGATGGTGATCAGCTCTTGCTGGCGGTCGTTCGTAGCCGTTTACGGCAAGGCCCAGTGGCCGGTGTGGTTGGAACGTTGATGACCAATCTGGCCTTTGAACATGCTTTGGCTGACTTGAATATTCCCTTTGCCCGTGCCAACGTCGGCGATCGTTATGTGATGGAACTGCTGCGTGAGAAAAACTGGCTGTTCGGCGGCGAAAATTCGGGGCACCTTCTCTGTCTGGATCGACATACCACCGGAGACGGCATTGTCTCGGCGCTCCAGGTCATTTCTGCTTTGCGCGAAGAGGGCGGCGATTTAGCCGGTCTGCTGGGAAAAATGACGCTGTATCCGCAGGTCTTAATCAATGTGCCTCTGATCAAGGGATTTTCTTGGAAAGATCATCCCGCAATTATGGCCGAGCGGGAGCGCCTTGAATTGTCCTTAGCCGGCGAAGGTCGCGTGTTATTACGCGCCTCCGGCACCGAGCCCCTATTGCGGGTCATGGTTGAGGGTCGGGATGCCGATAAAGTTCGTGCTACCGCTGAAATGCTGGCGGCCGCCGTGCGTGAAGCGGTTTCGTCGTGATGAACGATGAGCACAACCCGAAGTAAAAGATCACATCATCATGCCCAATGACTTCGGTAGCCAGATCGACAGTCCTGGCCAGTAGGTCACCAGCACCAAAAAGCCGAGCATTGATAGCAGCCAGGGCCACACGGCGACGGTCAATTCAGTAATTCCCATGCGCGTAATGCCCGAGGCCACATAGAGATTGAGACCAACGGGAGGGTGGCACATGCCGACCTCCATATTCACCACCATAATGATGCCGAAATGCACCGGGTCGATACCGAGCTTAATCGCCACCGGAAACAAGATGGGCGCAAAAATCAGCACAATGGAGGATGGTTCCATAAAGTTGCCCGCCACCAGCAGAACGACGTTAACCGCTAACAGGAAGGCGATGGTTCCTAGGCCATGTCCGATCATCCAATCGGCTAAGGCCTGCGGAATATTCTCGTTGGTCATGATGAACGAGAAAAGTACGGCGTTGGTGATGATGTAAAGCAGCATCGCCGACATATTTGCCGACGAAAGCAAGACGCGCGGGACATCCTTGAGGCTCAGATCTTTGTAAATAAACACCGCAACGATGAAGGCATAAACAGCGCTCATCGCCGCCGCTTCGGTCGGGGTGAATAGACCGGCATAAATTCCGCCCATGACCACCACAATGAGCAGCAGCCCCCAGATACTTTCCCAGTAAACTCGCCACACTTCCAACGCCTCCCATTGCAACTTGAAGTAGAACGTCGGAGCGATATTGGTGAATTTGCCGCAGGTCTGGATCAAGGTCAGCCAGCCGAGGGTGACCAGCGTCGGGATGAATATCAGTTGCATTGTGGGCAATGCGTCAAACGCACTGACCATTTGAAGACTGACAAAAATGGGGACGCCAATGACATTGAGCACGACATAGACAAAGCGAGTGACCCATTCGTTTTTGGTTGCCCAAGGTGCCAACATCAGCCAAGCCACACCCGCAATCATGTAAGACATCCCCGTGCTGGGTAATATCATGGATAACAGGCTGCCGACGATAATGGGCGGAAAGACGGTGAAGATTAAAGAGAAATAGGCCCCAAACAGTGCGCTGACTGTGGCCTGAGAGTCGCTGCGCTCGGGATAAAGTTTGGTTCGCGGATAGTTGAATTTCCAGGCACGATACCAAGTGACTAGGCCGAGGATAAAGGCTAGGACTAAGCCAGGAATCACCCCGGCCATGAACAGTGCGCCGACGGAGGTATTGGTCGCTACAGAATACATGACCATGACGATAGACGGCGGGATCAAAATGCCTAACGCGCCCGACGTGGTGATTACTCCCGCGCCGAACTTGTTGGGATATCCGGCCTTGACCATCGCCGGTAAAAGGATCGAGCCAATGGCTACAACCGTTGCCGGGCTTGATCCAGAAATGGCCGCAAATAGGGCACAGGCGAGCACTCCGGCAAGGCCAAGCCCACCGGGCCAGTGCCCAACCATAGCGGTAGCGAACTTGATCATCCGTCGCGCCACACCACCGTGGGTTAAAAAATTACCCGCCAAGATGAAGAACGGTATGGCCATGATTTCAAATTTTTCGATACCGGTGAACAGCTTGAGCGCCACTGATTCGAGTGGCACCTCGGTAAACAGGAAGAGAAAACTTAACACCGTTAAGCCGAGTGAAATCGAAATCGGCATGCCGGTGAGCATGAGCGTCAGCAGCAGGAAGAAAATAATGGCGGCGTTCATTTTTGCGTCGCCTGGTGGGCGTTTTCAGGAAGCAGCGGACTATCAGCCGCCTCATCAAGACCATCAACGTGGCCGTGGTCGTGATGCGGCAATTCTCCGGTTTTTACGAAAGCGTAAGCGACCTGCAAGAAACGGAAGCACATTAACGACGAGCCCAATGGAATCGCGCTGTACACTAGCCAAGTCGGCCATTCAAGATCAGGCGTGGTCGGCCCTTCTGGCAGGGTAGCGAGATCGAATCCAAGCACTTGGTATAGCGCAAAATGGAAGCCATTCTCCCAGACAAAAAGCCCCCCAAAGGAAGCGACAACCCCCGTAAATAAGGCTCCGGCCAGTAGGCCGAAAATAATGAAACGTGCGCGTAACTCGGGCGAGAGCAGATTGATCAGGACATCGACACCAACGTGAATTCCAGTGCGTACGCCATAGGCCGCGCCGAATTTGGCCATCCACACAAACATGATGATGCAGAGCTCCTGCGCCCAGGAAAAGTCGAGCGAGATCAGCCAATCTTGCAACCCCGGAATGGGTGCGCCAGAAAGATAACGGTGAGCAACGGCGGCAAAAATAATCAGCGTTGCCCCCCCCATCATCGAACCGACCACCCACTCTTCAAGACGATCAAGTAGTTTCATTACACCCCTTGGGTATGTGTTGTTTGCGTCCCGTTGACGCCAAGAATCTAAGGAGGTGTTTAGAGCTTTTGCGGATTAAAGCCTGTCGCCTTATAGAAGGATTCGATGGTTTCCTTGCCGACGCGCGACTCCATCTTTTTGTGCACGCCAACAAGCACTTTCTTGAAGGCGGCGCGTTCGTCCTTGGTTGGTGCATAGACGGTCGTCTTGCCACTTTTCTTAACCGCATCGAGTGCATTGTTGTTTTCAACCAAGGCAATCTGATTGGCGTAACGCGTGGCCTGCTCCATAGCCTCATCAAGCGGCTTGCGGACGTCGGCGGGCAATTCGTCCCAGAATTTCTTGTTAACAATGACTGCGTAGCCGAGATAGCCATGTTCGGTCAGTGAAACAAATTTCTGCACTTCGTGCATCTTTTGCGTGTAGAGGTTTGAATGCGGGTTTTCGGTCCCATCAACGACGCCGGTTTGCAGTGCTTGATAAACTTCGCCAAAAGCCAGAATTTGAGGCAGTGCGCCGAGTTCCCGCATCTGTGTTTTAAGAACTTCAGAGGACTGAATGCGCATTTTCATCCCCTTCATGTCGGACGGTTGCGCGATCGGCTTGTTGGCCGAGAACGACTTGAAACCATTATCCCAATAAGCCAACCCACGGATACCCTTCGGTTCGAGTTTGTCCAGCAGTTGTTTGCCCACAGGGCCGAGCGTCACTTTGCGCAGATCATCGTAGTTGTCAAACATATAGGGCAAATCAAAGGCTTCAAAATCCTTTACGCCCAGCGGCCCAAATTTTGAAAGCGACGGGGCCAGCATTTGCACTGAACCGAGTTGCAGCGCCTCAATTTCTTCTTTGTCTTTGTAAAGCGTTGAATTGGGATAAACCTCGACTTTGACGCGTCCTTTGGTCAATTCGGCGGCTTTCAGAGCGAAGAACTCGGCGGCTTTACCCTTCGGCGTATCTTTCGCTACAACGTGGCTGAATTTAATCACAATGGGTTGCTGTGCGTAAGCGGGATAGTTTGCTAGCCCTAAAATACAGGCGGCTAAGGTCACCATAAAAAATTTGATTTTCACAATAATTTCTCCAGAAGCGTTATACACGACGAGTTTTTTGTTTCAGGCCCCAGTTGACTATGGAAAATCAGATTAGTTCCAAGGCATGGGGGCGGCGATTCTGTGCCCCGTTTTAATATTTTGGGCAACAAGCGACAAAGTGTCGCATTGAAACACGGCTGTAACATTCGCTGGCTAGACTGCGCGTATTCGAGTTTTTGTAGCGACCACCCAAGGAGAATGTGACATGAAAATTGCGCAATACGCAGCGGCAGCGACATTGGTTCTGGCGGCTTTTTCGGCCTCAAGTCTGGTTCAGGCGCAGGCTTTGGTCAAAGTAGACGGTTCGTCGACGGTTTATCCGATCACCGAAGCCGTTGCTGAAGAT
>CAIWVX010000052.1 GCA_903916205.1 uncultured beta proteobacterium | reverse complement strand
CGGACAGTGTTTAACGACGTGCACAATGTCGTCATAAAAGCCCATGTCCAACATACGATCGGCTTCGTCGAGCACCAGCGTATTCAGCGCATCCAGTTGCAGCGTACCGCGTTCCAGATGATCCATAATTCGCCCCGGCGTGCCGACCACGATATGTGCGCCATGCTCCAAACTAGCCCGCTGCGGGCGCATTGTGGTGCCGCCGCACAACGTCAAAATTTTTATATTGTCTTCGCTACGCGCCAGTCGGCGGATTTCCTGCGTAACCTGATCGGCCAACTCGCGGGTCGGGCACAACACCATCGCCTGTACCGCGAAACGTCGCTGATTCAGCTTGGTCAGCAGGGGCAGAGCAAAGGCGGCAGTTTTTCCGCTACCGGTTTTAGCTTGCGCCAGCAGGTCGTGACCGGCCAGCGTAATCGGCAGACTGGCCGCCTGAATCGGCGTCATCGTGTGGTATTCGAGCTGTTGCAAGGTCGCCAACAGGGCCGGTGAGAGGGGCAATTCGCTAAATAGACGCTTGGTGGTGTTAGGCGCGACTGACGGCATGGGTTGGCTATGATCGGTCATGTGTCGTCTTAATCTTTGCGACGTCGGCCAGGGAAAGGCTTGCGCTGGCGTTGTCCGGGTTTAGTCTCGTTATCTGCCGGATTAGGTTTCGGTACCAGCAGATTTTTACCGACGTTTTTACCAGCGGCCCGGTGCGCCAGAATGGCGGTGCCAAGCTGGTTGCTGGTGAGCATGATGGTCGGGTGCTCAGCGGTCGGGCTGAAGGCCATGATGTGTTCTTTGAGACGGATCAGACGCTCTGGTGTAGCCGTTTTCTTGGGGAGAGCTGCGAAGATACTTTGGGCCGCCGTGGTCAATGAATAATGGCCTTCGGTTTCAATGATCAAGCCCTGTTTTGAGAGTCGTTGAAAAGCCTCACTGAGGATTAACCCCGAAGGCACGATGCCTTGTGCGCCTTCCGCCAGATCAATAGCGGCAATAATCTCGACGAGTTCGGCGGGCCGCCGTTTGGAAGAAAGGGCGACGGCCAAAAATAGAAGTGCATCGACAAAATAATTGGCTTGCATCGATAAAACCCCGCATGGTTGTGGATCATGAGTTAAGCGACCCGTAGCGTTGGACTCGCCGTAAGGACGTGATGAAATGATTTATTGTTAGTGGTCGCTTAATATCGCGCCGCCAGCAAGTGGCGAAGTGTACTGCTTTGTAGCGAAAACAGGGGGCGGATCGAATCAGATGGATTTTGCTCGATTTATAGCGCTTCAATTTCTCCCTTTCCGCAGTGATTGGGCCTTTTCGATAAACGCCCAAGCGCGACGAGTCCGAACCCAACAGGAAATAGCTCAACGCGTCAGTTATTCACACTGATTACACGACGGTTTGATTGCTCCAAACACCCCTAGACGACTAGAATTACGAGATTTTTTCTCCGGGATGGGACATGCCGACAGGAATCATTGAATCGCTGGATCATGATGCACGCGGTATCACTCGGCTGGAAGGCAAAACGATTTTTGTCGAAGGTGCGCTGCCCGGTGAGCAGGTTGAATACACCTGTTTTCAGACCCGGCCAAGCTACGAAATTGCCCGTGTCGTACGCCTCTTAAAGGCTTCGCCTGACCGAGTACAGCCTAAGTGCCCGCATTTTGGCGTGTGTGGCGGTTGCAGCATGCAACACCTTGATCCATCGGCTCAGGTGGCGGCCAAGCAGCGCGTACTGGAATCAAATTTTTGGCATCTGGCCCGCTTAATTCCTGAACAATTGTATGCGCCGATCTACGGTGCTTTTTCGGGTTATCGTTTTCGTGCGCGTCTGTCGGTGCATGTGACCGCGAATAAAGGGGACGTACTGATTGGTTTCCACCAACGCCAGAGCGCACAGGTCGCCGATATGCAGCAGTGCCTGAATCTTCCGTCACCTGTTTCTGCGTTACTGACGCCTTTGCATCGTTTGATCGCCAAGTTGTCAATCGCGCGGAAAATTCCGCAGATCGAAGTCGCGGTCGGTGAATACGTGACGGTCTTACTGTTGCGTCTTCTTGCCCCGTTGTCCCAAGCCGATGAAGTCTTATTGCGCGCCTTCGCCGACAGCCACGGCATCGCCTTTTATCTGCAAAGTAAGGGCCCGACATCGGCCCGCCGTTTTTATCCCCTTGACGGGCCACAACTTTCGTACCGCTTGCCGGATTTCGCAATAGAGCACTTTTTCTCACCGACCGAGTTCACCCAAGTCAATCCCGAACTTAATCGCGTATTAGTCCGTCGGGCGCTGACCTTGCTCGATCCGCAACGTGGGGAGCGGATTGCCGATATGTTCTGCGGCCTGGGGAATTTCACCCTGCCGATTGCCCGTTCGGGGGCCGTGGTGATTGGCGTCGAAGGAAGTCGTGAGTTAGTCCGCAGAGCCTCGAAAAATGCCGCCGCGAATGGTGTAGCGGCTCAGGTAAGTTATAGCGTAGCCAATCTTTTTGAAGCGACACCTGAGTCCTTAGCCGCGCTTGGGCACGTTGACAAAATGCTAATTGACCCGCCACGTGAAGGCGCAGTCAATCTGGTTCGGGCCATTGGGGCTAATGGGCCGTGGCGTATTGTTTATGTCTCCTGCAACCCAGCAACGCTGGCACGGGATGCGGCGATTCTAGTCACACAGAAAGGCTATCGGCTACTGGGTGCCGGGGTAATCAACATGTTCCCGAATACCTCACATGTGGAGTCCATTGCGCTATTCGAGAAACGATCAACTTTAATAACTCTACAAGGGCTTCCCCGAACAAGATGAAGCTAAAAAACTTCATAATGAGTTACTTGACGCTATCAAAAAACCTCATTGGTCAACTACTCCTTCATTTTGGGTTTCTGTCGTTGCAATGATTGCAGCTTGCATTGCTGCTTATCCTGAAGTTCGCAAATGGATTCAGGCAAAGCCGGTTTCCTAGCCGCCATCCACCAGCACACTGATTCCTTTTCGTATGAAAGCACGTTTCAACAGCGTTTTATCGAATGAATGGGGTGTTGAAGGTTATAGCACCAACTTCAGGCTTCATTTACGCGCAGCCTGCGCCCTGATTGCCCGTATAATTTAGCCTGAGTTGGCGGCGTTTTTTGGGGTGATTTTGTGTGGTGGTTGTCGGACGGATCCATTATTCAGACCCTTCTTCAAAAACCGGCGGCTTGCTGGTTTTTTTGTTTCTTTTTTCCGTTTTAGTGGGTCGATATGCGAATACTGCTGAGTAACGACGATGGCTATTTTTCTCCCGGAATTGAATGTCTAGCGAGGACGCTTGCGGAGATCGCCGAAATTACCGTAGTGGCTCCTGAGCGGGATCGTAGTGGGGCCAGCAATTCGCTGACACTTGATCGTCCGCTTTCGCTCAAGCGCGGCTCCAATGGCTTTTACCATGTCAATGGAACCCCTACCGATTGCGTGCATCTGGCGGTTACCGGGATGCTCGACGCATTGCCCGACATGGTTATTTCAGGCATCAATCATGGGGCTAATATGGGCGATGACACCATTTACTCCGGGACGGTAGCCGCAGCGACCGAGGGGTTTTTGCTGGGGGTTCCCTCCATTGCCGTTTCGCTGTGCAGCAAAGTTAGCGTTCATTTCGAGACGGCGGCGCGGGTGGTGTTGGAGTGGGTTCTGATGATCGAACGACAGAAGGTAAGCGAACCCTTGCTGCTCAATATCAATGTCCCCGATGTGCCCTATGACCAGCTTCGTGGACAGGTGATTACCCGCCTCGGTAAGCGGCACAAGGCGGAGCCTGTGGTGCGCTCACTGACACCACGTAACGAAACGGTCTATTGGGTTGGTGCGGCGGGGGCGGCGCAGGATGCGGGCGAAGGCACCGATTTTTTCGCAGTGAAAAATAAACAGGTTTCAATTACCCCCTTGCAAATTGACCTGACGCACAATGCCCAGTTGCCCGTGCTGCGTAGCTGGCTGACCTCATGAGCCGCGTCGCTTCCGGGGTCGGGATGACGTCGCAGCGGACGCGCAATCGCATGATTGAACGTTTGCGCGAACAAGGCATTCGCAATGAGCGCGTTTTAAGTGCCATTGCCGGCGTACCGCGTCATCTATTTGTCGAAGAAGCGCTAGCCTCTCGGGCCTATGAAGATACGGCCTTGCCGCTCGGGTTTTCGCAAACCATTTCACAGCCCTACATCGTCGCCAAAATGATTGAACTGCTGCTTAATGGCCGTGAACTTGGCAAAACGCTGGAGATTGGTGCCGGCTGTGGCTACCAGTCTGCGGTTCTGGCGCACCTAACCAAAGACGTTTATGCCGTTGAGCGGATCGAGCCATTGCTGGCCAAAGCCAAGCTCAATCTACGGGCCATCCAGCAATTCAACGTGCGCCTTAAATATGCGGATGGACAATTAGGACTACCGGAAGCCGCGCCCTTTGATACCATCATCCTTGCTGCGGCCGCTTCGAGTATTCCACAAGCCCTTTTGCAGCAACTGGCACTTGGTGGCAAAATGTTGTTGCCGCTAGGAACGGGAGAACAAAAACTTCTGCTGATTGAACGTCAGGCCGAAGGATTTATTGAAACCCGTCTCGAAGGGGTTCGTTTCGTTCCGCTACTTTCAGGACTTGAATGAAAAATAAGCGTACTTTTTACTGGCCTGGCATAACGGCTGTTGGGGTCGCCATTTTTATACTGGCGGCTTGTGCCAGCAGGGGTTCCGCCCCCGTTTTCGATGGCGATGGCCGACCCGCTGTGGCGGCAGTGGCCCAAGATATCTATACCGTCAAAAGTGGCGACACCCTCTACGGCATCGCCCGCGAATTGGGTATGGATCACCGCGAACTGATTGCCATGAACAACATCGAGAATCCCAATCAGATTTCTGTTGGCCGCGTACTGAAAATCAAAGCACAAAGTACACAGGGCGCGACAACCACCCCGGTGACCTCGAGCGCCGTGGTTGCCAAATCCATTGCGACCGAACAAATTGTTGAAAAGCGTCCGCTCGGCAAGAACACCGGCAACATGAAGCGTGAGCCGAACGCGGGCAAGCTGCCGTATTCTGAGCAAACCTTGGCTCAGGCGCAAAATCAGGATCCATCCAAGGTCGCCGATGCCGCAAGCACGGTGCCAAAAAATGAGGTGAAGCGTGAGGCCAAGCCTGACACAAAAAACGCGACGGAGACACCTGCACTGATGGATGACGAAATTTCCTGGATCTGGCCGGCCTCAGGAAAAACCGTGGCCACTTTCACTGAAAGCGGTAGCAAAGGGCTCGACATTGCCGCCAAAGCCGGTGATCCGGTGCTGGCTTCGGCGGATGGCAAGGTCGTTTATAGCGGAACGGGGCTACGCGGTTATGGCAAGTTGGTCATTCTCAAGCACAACAACATCTACCTTTCGGCCTACGCTCACAACCAGAGCATT
>CAIWVX010000051.1 GCA_903916205.1 uncultured beta proteobacterium | reverse complement strand
CGTTGCTGCGGCCTTGAGTTTAGCCTTGGTACGCGCAGGCACTCTTGATCCAATGGCGTACTTGAGGTTTGCATTGAGACGCTCCTCTGGATTGAATTCTGGGCTAGAGCTCGGTAAATAGAACAACTCGATCTTGTCCTTGCGTTCATCGACCCAAGCCTTGACGATCTTGCTGTGATGTCCGCGCAGATTGTCCAGAATCAGAAACACTTTCCGGTCGGCGTCCTTGATCAAGGCGGACAGAAACTCGATGAGTTTGTCGGGATCTGCGATCGTCGTCCCGAACAACTGAAGATGGATTTTGCCCTGTGGTCGCATCCGGCGATCAAACAACTCATTGAGCGGAAGTATGGTCTTGCACTTTCGGTTCGAGCCGTAGGCAATTACCTGGCACGGTGTGGATGCGGCACATCCGTTTGAATTGCCCCCGTACGTCGCGTTATCTATGGGTTTTAATATTAGTTATTTGTTATATTAGACACCTCATCCCAAGTCAGGCCAAGGTTTGCTTCAGGTTAACCCATTGGCGGCCTAGACGGATCGCGCAAAGGAACACCAACGCATGAAAAAGAAAGTTCTCTGGATAGTCATTGGCGTGCTGTCGCTGGCCGCCGCTTCAGCCTTTTATTTCACTCGGCGCGAGACGCCGGAAACCGCTGCCGGACGGCGAGGAATGGACAGTGGGCGCCCGGTTCCGGTGGTGGCGGCGACGGTGCAGCGCGGCGATATTGAAGTGATTGTCACCGCGTTGGGCACGGTCACTGCACGCAATACGGCGACCGTCAAAGCCCGTGTCGATGGCCTATTGCAACGCATTACTTTCCATGAAGGGCAACTGGTTAAGGCGGGTGACCTGCTGGCCGAGATTGATCCCCGACCGCTCCAGGCGTTGCTGGACCAAGCTCACGGACAACTACTGCGCGATCAGGCCTTGCTGGGAATTGCACAAATTGATCTTGAACGTTATCGCAGCTTGTTGGCTAAGGATTCCATCGCGCGGCAGCAGGTTGAAGCGCAAGAAGCCTTGGTTAAACAGTATCAGGGCACCGTGCAGATTGATAAAGGGAATGTCGATAATGCCCGGTTGCAACTCGACTTTACGCGGATTACCGCGCCACTTTCCGGGCGGCTCGGCTTGCGTCAAGTGGATGCGGGAAACATAGTGCGAGCTACCGATACGAACGGCCTGGTGGTGATCACGCAGACCCAGCCGTTGATGGCTGTTTTTTCGATTCCAGCCGATAGTTTGGGGGCGGTGGTAAAGCACGTCCAAGCCGGAGAAAGCTTGCAAGTTGAGGCTTGGAATCGTGAAGGGAAGCAACGCCTCGCTACTGGCAATTTGCGCTCGCTGGATAATCAGATCGACATCACGACCGGCACCGTCAAACTCAAGGCTGAGTTTGCTAACGCCAATAATTCACTGTTCCCCAATCAGTTTGTCAATATTCGGCTGCGCGTGGAAACCCGACGCGGTGCCACCTTAATCCCGGTGGCGGCGGTTCAGCGCGGCACCGTTGGAACCTTCGTTTACGTAGTTAATCCCGAAGATAAAACCGTCAATATGCGGACGTTAACGCTGGGGCCGAACACCGCAGAAATTGTTGCCGTTGAGAAAGGTCTGGAACCCGGCGAGCACGTCGTCGTCGATGGGGCCGACAAATTGCGTCAAGGCTCCAAAGTTGAAATCGCGTCAGCCGAAGCGCGACAAGCGGGGCGCAAAGGGCCACCCAACGCCGAAGCTGACGGGGAAAAACGCGGTGAGCGCCAGAAAGGTAGCGCCCCGGCGGCGGCTCGCGCAGGCAAGAACCGCGAATGAACCCGTCGCGCTTGTTTATCCTGCGGCCAGTGTCGACCTCGCTGCTGATGCTGGCGATTCTGCTGGCGGGGTTGCTAGCCTATCGTTTTTTGCCGATCTCGGCGCTGCCCGAGGTGGATTACCCGACGATTCAGGTGACCACACTTTACCCCGGTGCCAGCCCGGATGTGATGACCTCCTCGATCACCGCTCCGCTCGAACGCCAGTTCGGGCAAATGCCGGGGCTCAATCAGATGTCATCGTCGAGTTCCGGCGGGGCTTCGGTGATCACCTTGCAATTCGTTCTCGATCTCAGTCTCGATGTTGCCGAGCAGCAGGTTCAGGCGGCGATCAATGCGGCCAATTCCTTCCTGCCGACCGATCTGCCGATGCCGCCG
Organism: uncultured beta proteobacterium; assembly: GCA_903916205.1. Taxonomy (GTDB): domain Bacteria; phylum Pseudomonadota; class Gammaproteobacteria; order Burkholderiales; family Rhodocyclaceae; genus Propionivibrio. The sequence goes on along the minus strand of CAIWVX010000051.1, from coordinate 8,887 downwards.
ATCTACAGCAAGGTCAATCCGGCTGACGCGCCGGTGATGGCTTTGGCGATCACCTCCGAAACCCTGCCATTGCCCAAGGTTGAAGACCTTGTGGATACCCGGCTGGCGCAGAAAATATCGCAATTGCCGGGCGTCGGTCTCGTCAGTATCGGCGGCGGCCAGCGTCCGGCGGTGCGCGTTCAGGCTAATCCGAAAGCGCTAACCGCCAACGGTCTCAATCTTGAAGACCTGCGCACCACCATCAGCAACGCCAATGTCAATTCGGCCAAAGGCAGTTTTGACGGCCCGACCCGGGCCTCGACGATTGACGCCAATGACCAGCTCAGATCAGCGGATGAATACAAGCAATTGATCATTGCTTGGCGCAATGGTGCGCCGATCCGCCTTGTTGATGTCGCCGAGGTGGTCGATGGCGCTGAAAATGCTCGGCTGGCCGCGTGGTCGGCGGTTGCTGGCAAACAGAAACCGGCAGTCATCCTCAACATCCAGCGCCAGCCGGGGGCCAATGTTATTGAAACCGTCGACCGCATTAAGCGCCTACTGCCACAGCTTCAGGCGGCGCTTCCGGCCTCGGTGGAAGTGCAGATTTTGACCGACCGCACCACCACCATCCGCGCCTCGATTGAGGATGTGCGCTTTGAATTGTTGTTGTCGGTCGCGCTGGTGGTGATGGTGATCTTCGTCTTTCTGCGCAACATTCCGGCGACCATTATCCCTAGCGTGGCGGTGCCGCTGTCATTGGTTGGCACCTTCGGGGTCATGCATCTTGCGGGTTTCTCGATCAATAACCTGACGCTGATGTCGCTGACCATCGCCACCGGCTTTGTCGTCGATGACGCCATCGTCATGATCGAAAATATCGCCCGCTATGTTGAGAAGGGCGAATCGCCGATGCAAGCCGCGCTCAAAGGCGCCGAGCAGATCGGCTTCACCATTATTTCGTTGACCGTATCGCTGATCGCCGTGCTGATTCCCCTGCTGTTTATGAGCGAAGTGGTTGGGCGATTGTTCCGCGAATTTGCCATCACCTTGGCGGTGGCGATTTTGATTTCAGCCGTGGTTTCGCTAACGCTAACGCCGATGATGTGCGCCCGTCTGCTGCATCACACCCCCGAGGCCGAACAGAGTGGGTTCTTTCGCAAGAGCGGTGAGTTTTTTGATCGGGTGATTGCGCACTATGGCCGCTTGCTGACTTGGGTACTTGACCGCCAAATGGCTACGCTACTGGTGGCCTTCGGCACCTTGGCGCTGACCGTGCTGCTCTACGTGATCGTGCCCAAGGGCTTCTTTCCGGTGCAGGATACTGGCGTTATTCAGGGGATTACCGAAGCGCCGCAATCGATTTCCTTTAGTGCGATGGCCGAACGCCAACAAGCACTGGTTGAAGTGGTTTTGCAGGACTCGGCGGTGGAAAGTCTGTCGTCGTTTATCGGTGTCGATGGCATTAACTCCACGCTCAACAGCGGTCGCCTATTGATTAACCTGAAGCCCAAAAATGCGCGTGATGCTGATGCCAGTACCGTCATTCGTCGTCTGCAAGGCAAGCTGGAACAGGTCGCCGGAATTTCCATGTTCATGCAGCCGGTACAGGATCTGACCATCGAAAATCGCGTCAGCCGGACTCAGTACCAGTTTAGTGTTGAAGACGCCAACGCCGATGAACTGGCGTTGTGGGTGCCCAAGCTGCTGGAGCGACTGCGCCAATTGCCGATGCTGGTTGATCTCGCCAGCGACGCCCAAGATCAGGGCGTTCAAGCCTATGTCGATATTGACCGTTCGGCGGCGGGGCGGCTAGGCATTAGCACAGCCGCCATCGACAACGCGCTCTACAACGCTTTTGGTCAGCGCCTCGTCTCGACCATTTTCACCCAGTCGAACCTCTATCGGGTGGTGCTTGAAGTCAAGCCGGAATACAAGCGCGGGCTGGCGGCACTCAACGACATCTATATCGTTTCGACAACGAACGGCGTTACGGCGCAGGTTCCTTTAGCGTCGGTCGCACGTTTTTCCGAGCGCTCAATGCCTTTATCAATTAACCATCTCGGACAATTTCCGGCGGCTACTTTGTCCTTTAATTTAGCTCCCGGTGCTTCACTCGGCGAGGCGGTCAAAGCCATTGGCCAAGCCGAAAAAGAACTGGCCATGCCCGCCAGCGTCCAGACCAGTTTCCAAGGTGCGGCACTGGCTTTTCAGTCCTCGCTCGACAATACCTTGCTGCTGATTCTAGCGGCCATCGTCGTTATGTACATCGTGCTCGGCGTGCTTTACGAGAGCTACATTCATCCGGTAACTATCCTGTCAACACTGCCTTCCGCCGGTGTCGGCGCCTTGCTGGCTTTGCTGTTGTCACATACCGAAATCGACGTGATCGCCATCATCGGCATCGTGCTGCTCATTGGCATCGTCAAGAAAAATGCCATCATGATGATCGACTTTGCCCTAGAGGCCGAACGCGAGCAGGGCAAAACGCCGCGTGAAGCCATTTACGAAGCTTGTCTACTGCGCTTTCGCCCGATCCTGATGACCACCCTGGCCGCCTTGCTCGGCGCTCTGCCACTGATGCTGGGCAATGGTGTCGGTTCCGAACTGCGCCATCCGCTGGGTCTGGTAATGGTCGGCGGTTTGCTGGTCAGCCAGGTGCTGACGCTGTTCACCACGCCGGTAATTTATCTGGCTTTCGACCGTCTGGCCCAGCGTTTCTCGACGGCTGAAACTGACGACAAGGCGCTGTGATCATGATGAAAACATCGAAAACCCACCATAGAGGCACAGAGAAAACACCGAGGAAAAAGTTTTCTCTTTCGGGTTTCTCTGTGTATCTCTGTGCCTCTGCGCTTCTGTGGTAGAGGTTAAAGACTTTCTCCATGAACTTCTCGGCCATTTTCATCCGTCGCCCGGTCGCCACAACCCTGCTTACGCTAGGCATTACCCTGCTCGGTGCGGTGGCTTTCAGGTTGTTGCCGGTATCGCCGTTGCCGCAGGTGGATTTTCCGACTATTTCAATCCAGGCTTCGCTGCCCGGAGCCAGCCCGGAAACTATGGCCGCCACCGTAGCGACTCCGCTTGAGCGTTCACTCGGGGTGATTGCCGGCGTCACCGAGATCACCTCCAGCAGTTCGCTCGGTTCGACGCGAATTACCCTGCAATTTGACCTTGATCGTGACATCAACGGCGCAGCGCGGGATGTACAGGCGGCGCTGAATGCCGCACGTAATCTGCTACCGACCGGGATGCCGAGCAATCCGACTTACCGCAAGGTCAATCCGGCCGACGCGCCGATTATGATTCTCTCGCTGACCTCCGATTCGATGACACGCGGACAGATGTACGACGCCGCTTCGACGCTGCTGGCGCAAAAAATTGCCCAGGTCAAAGGTGTTGGGCAAGTCAGCGTCGGCGGCAGTTCGTTGCCGGCGGTGCGCGTCGAACTCAATCCGGGGGCGCTGTCGCGAGCCGGGATCGGTGCCGAAGAGGTGCGCACGGCCATCGTCGGAACCAACGCTAACCGTCCCAAAGGTTCGCTGGAAGAAGGCGAGCGGCACTGGCAGATTCTCGCCAACGATCAAGCCATGAAGGCCGCCGACTATATTCCGCTGATCGTCGCTTGGCGCAATGGCGCGGCCGTGCGTCTCGGCGATGTGGCCCGCGTCGAAGACTCGGTGCAGGACGTGCGCAATGCCGGATTGCATAACGGCAAACCGGCGGTGATGCTGATCCTTAACCGTCAGCCGGGGGCCAATATCATTGAAACGGTCGATCTGGTCAAAGCCTTGCTGCCGCAATTACGCGCTTCAATCCCGGCGGCTATCAACCTCAATCTGGTGATGGATCGCACCCCGACCATCCGCGCTTCGTTGCGCGAAGTCGAACGTACTTTGTTGATCTCGGTGGCGCTGGTGGTGATGGTGGTTTTCCTCTTCCTGCGCAACGCGCGTGCCGCCTTGGTGCCGATTGTGGCGGTGCCGGTGTCGCTGATCGGCACGTTTGGCGTCATGTATCTGGCGGGTTACAGCCTGAATAATCTGTCGCTGATGGCGCTGACCATCGCCACCGGTTTCGTCGTCGATGATGCCGTAGTTGTGTTGGAAAATACGTCCCGCCACATCGAAGACGGCATGGCGCCTTTTGCCGCCGCAATGCAGGGCGCACGCGAGGTGGGTTTTACCGTGCTTTCGATGAGTTTTTCGCTGATCGCCGTATTCCTGCCCATTTTGCTGATGGGCGGTATTGTCGGGCGGCTGTTCCGTGAATTTGCCATCACCCTTTCGGCGGCCATTTTGATCTCGCTGTTGGTTTCACTGACGACCACGCCGATGATGTGCGCACGTTTGCTGCGCAAGCGTTCAGACGAGAAACCGGGGCGTTTGCAACAACTCAGCGAACGCAGTTTTGCGGCCATGCTCAATGGTTATCGCCGTTCGCTCGACTGGGCGCTGGCGCATGGCCGGATCATGCTGGCGGTGCTGCTGTGCACGGTGGGATTGAATATCTATCTCTACAGCATCGTCCCCAAAGGCTTTTTCCCGCAGCAGGATACCGGACGCCTATCCGGTAGCATTCAGGCCGATCAGAGCATTTCCTTTCAGTCCATGCGCGACAAGCTCAGTGCCTTTGTCGAGATCGTGCGCCAAGACCCGGACGTCGAAAGCGTCATTGGTTTTACCGGCGGCGGCCAGCGTAACTCCGGCTTTATATTTGTGGCCTTAAAACCGTTGTCTGAGCGCGTTCTTTCGGTCGACAAAGTCATTGCCCGCTTGCGTGGCAAACTCGCGCATGTGCCGGGGGCTAACCTCTTCCTGCAACCGGTTCAGGATATTCGCGTTGGCGGGCGCTCGGCCAATGCCCAATACCAGTTTACTTTGCAAGCCAACACCATTGATGAACTCAGAGACTGGGAGCCGCCGATTCGTCAGGCGTTGAGCCAGCTCAAGCAACTCACCGACGTTAATACCGACCAGCAGGATAAAGGCTTGCAAACCTCGCTGGTCGTCGACCGCGACGCCGTCGCCCGGCTCGGGCTGAATCAGCGCCTGATCAACGCCACGCTCAACGATCTTTTTGGGCAACGTCAAGTGTCGACCATCTACCATCCGCTCAACCAGTATCGCGTGATCATGGAAGCCGCGCCCGAATATTGGCAAAGCCCAGAAAATCTCAAGGAAGTCTTTGTCATCGGGGCCGGGACGAACGGCGTGCCGACGCAAATTCCGCTGTCGGCATTCGCCCGCTGGGAAACCACCGCCACACCGCTGGCCGTCAACCATCAGGGGCAGTTTGCAGCGTCGACCATTTCGTTCAACCTGCCGGTCGGTGTGGCCTTGTCCGAAGCTACCCGCGCAATCAATTCGGCCATGCAGCAGATCGGCGTACCAACCACGGTGCAGGGCAGTTTTCAAGGCACCGCCAAGGTCTTCCAAGCTTCGTTGGACAACCAGCCGATCCTGATTCTGGCGGCATTGCTCGCCGTCTATATCGTGCTCGGGATGCTCTACGAGAGTCTGGTTCATCCGATAACCATTTTGTCGACGCTGCCTTCAGCGGGCGTTGGCGCGATTCTGGCCTTACTGGTGTGCCAGACCGACTTCAGCATCATCGCCCTGATCGGCGTGATTTTGCTGATCGGCATCGTCAAGAAAAACGCCATCATGATGATCGACTTCGCCTTGCTGGCGCAGCGACAACGCGGTCTGGGGCCACACGAGGCGATTCGTGAAGCCTGCCTGTTGCGCTTCCGCCCGATTATGATGACCACGATGGCCGCCCTGTTCGGTGCCTTGCCTCTGGCGCTAGGCAGCGGCGACGGGGCCGAGTTGCGCCAGCCGCTGGGGATCTCGATTGTCGGTGGCCTGATCCTCAGCCAGTTGTTGACGCTCTACACCACGCCGGTGGTGTATCTTTATCTGGATCGCTTGCGTTTGTGGCGACAGCGGCAGCGTGAGAAACGAAATCCGCAACCGCCGCAAACGACTGAAGTGAGCGCCTTGCCATGACCATGAAACGGAATTGCCAATGAACCCAACCCACCACCGTCTAGCCCTGACATGCCTGATTTCAGCGCTGAGCGGATGCGCCGTCGGCCCTGATTACCAGCGCCCCGAGCTTGTCACCCCGGCCCAGTTCAAGGAAGTGCCGGGCTGGAAAATCGCCGAACCCAAGGATGAAGCGCCGCGCGGAAAATGGTGGGAGCGTTACGGCGATGCGCAACTGAATGCGCTGGTCGAGCAGATCGAGATTTCCAACCAAAACGTGCGTGCCGCCGAAGCCCAATATCGTCAGGCCATCGGGGTACTCGGTGTGGCGCGGGCGGCCTATTTCCCGACGCTCACCAGCAATTTTTCCGCCAACCGTGCGCAGGGTGTCAGCGCTTCTTCAAGCTCAACGGGCAGCAGTACCGTGACTCCCGGCGCACCGATCCGCAACACCGACCGCCTGACCCTCGGGGCCAGTTGGGAAACGGATGTCTGGGGCCGCATCCGTCGTAACGTCGAAGCCAATACGGCAGCCGCCCAAGCCAGTGCCAGTGATTTACAAGCGGCCTTGTTAAGCGCTCAAGGCACGCTGGTGCAGACCTACATGCAACTGCGTGCCAATGAAGCACAACGACGTCTACTTGAGCAGACCATTGCCGCGTATGAACGCACGCTCGAAATAACCCGCCATCGCTATGACGCGGGGGTGGCCGGACGAATTGATGTGGCGCAAGCCGAGGCGCAATTAAAGACCACCCAGGCGCAAGCGATTGACCTCGGCGTGTTGCGTGCGCAGTACGAACATGCCATTGCCGCCTTACTCGGCAAGGCACCTGCCGATTTCTCTCTAGCGCCCACCGGGGCTTTGCCTGAGTTACCGCAGATTCCGGTGGCCCTGCCTTCAGCGTTGCTCGAACGGCGTCCCGATGTGGCCGCCGCCGAGCGCCGTGCAGCCTCGGCAAACGCCCTGATCGGGGTGGCACAGGCGGCGTTTTTTCCGTCGCTGATCTTAAATACCAGCGGCGGTTATCAAGGAACCAGCCTATCGCAGTTGATGACTTTGCCAAACCGTTTCTGGTCAGTCGGGCCGGCGTTGGCCTTGACCGTGTTTGATGCCGGAGCGCGTTCAGCGCAAAAAGACCAGGCCGTCGCCATCTACGACAAGAGCGTTGCCACCTATCGACAAGCCGTCCTAACGGCGTTTCAAGATGTTGAAGACAATCTCGCGGCGCTACGCATTCTGGCTGAAGAAGCCGCAATCCAGCGCGAAGCAGCGCAGTTTGCCGCCGAGTCGCTGCGACTCACGCAAAATCAGTATCAATCGGGCATGGTGAGTTATCTCAATGTCGTCATCGCCCAGGCCGCCTCGCTGAGTGCCGACCGCAGTACGCTCGATATTTCAGCCCGTCGCCTACTCGCCAGCGCGGCACTGCTCAAGGCTTTGGGTGGTGATTGGCGCGATAGCAAGCCGTAGTCACTCAGTCACGCCCACCAAAACGGGGCGAACGTTTCAGCACTCATCCGGGGGCATCGGCTCCAGTACCTTTTGATGCATCCTGCTCTTCTCGTAATTCAGATCAATGCTCGATCTGATCGCCGCCGATACCGTCATCCACTACGACCCGTAGTCGAATCCGGCTGTTGCAAACTAGACACCGACCGCGCTCATCGTCTGGGTCAGACCAAGAAAGTCTTCAACTACAAACTCGTCGTCGCTGGCAAAGGAAAGAGCGCGATTGATCTGGCCCGAGTGTGTGGGGGAGAAAAAGCGCAATTTCGTGGGGCAGCACTTCTGGGCAAGAGGGTACTTTGTTTCGACGGTAGGTTAGGATCAAGGGTAATACGGGAGTACATCAGGAAGCAGGAGCAAGAGGACAAGCGATCGGATCAAATGAACCTGTGGCGCTGAGCGGCCACCTTGGGTGGACAAAGAATCGGGGCCGCTTTGAGTAGCTCACAAACTAAAGCCCCCGGCTTTGCCGGGGGATACCTAATGATGCTGTTAAGTTGAGCGGCTTGTCCAGCCAACTGCGTAAATAGCCAACTGCGTAAATAGCTGGACACTCCCACTTTACTTAAGACCGACAATCCATTTTGCCAATTTGGCAGCTTCGTCGGGTTTAACGGCGGCATTCGGCGGCATGAAGGCCAGTGAGGCTTTACCTTCTTTTTGCCAGCCCATTCCGCCCGGAGCCGGTGTGCCCTTGATGATCGTTTGGGCAATTTTTGTTGCGGCGTCTTTTTGTCCCGCATATTTCTTGGCGACATCCTTGTAGGCCGGGCCAATCAGTTTGGTATCCGATGTGTGGCAGGCTAGGCAACCCTTGGCTTTGGCCAAGGCTTCGTCAGCTTGAGCCGCACCAGCGGAAAAAAAGCCAGCTATTATCAGCAGGGAAAAGCGCGTGATTTTCATACATTTAATCCTTTAATTTAAGAAGGGTGAAAAGCACCTAATCATAGGTTACTTTGTAAGTAAATCTCAAGTGCTCCGCGAAAGATGAGTGACCTTAGTACTTTAACAAAAAAACGTGGTCTCCAATTTGCGCTCCTGCGCTAATTAACTCTCCTCTAATTTATGCTGCGAAAAAGAAGCCTAAAAACGATTGTCACGTACGCGACCTACCATCGTCTGCACTCCGGCACACTACAAAAGCATTTCTTCGCACTTCGACAGATTCAATTTCGACTCACCCATCGGGTGCCCCCCATGATAGTGACGAATCCATTAGCCTGCCTGAGTTTCAAGCAGATTGCACACCGTCCTGAGTTTTTAGGTTTAACCGCTCCAAACTCAAGTTCTGCTGAATTCTGACGATAAGTGTAAACACGTTGAAATAGTTCAATTGACAAGGAGTTTATGATGAGCATCAGTAATGTAGGCGCAAATTCCGCCGTGATCACCCAGGCCAGTACAGGCG
>CAIWVX010000050.1 GCA_903916205.1 uncultured beta proteobacterium | reverse complement strand
TCTTCCTGCGCTTTAGACACCTGAACATCATTAAGCAGGCCGATAAAGACTGGCTCGCCAAGGCAAAAAACATGGTCGATGGAAACGACCACGACATGCCTGAACAAGAAAAATACAACGGTGGGCAAAAAGTGATGTTCTGGGCTTTGGCCGTGGGAATGCTACTGATGACGGTTTCAGGGTTAATCATCTGGCGGGCTTGGTTTGGTTTTGACATCACCCTCGTGCGTATGGCTTCGGTGATTCATGCCGCAACCGCCTCCGTGATGATCGGCCTAATCATGGTGCACGTTTATGCCGCCATCTGGGTTAAAGGCACGATACGCGCCATGTGGTACGGCACCGTCACGCGAGGTTGGGCCAAACAGCATCATCGTGGTTGGTACCGTCAGATGACGGGCAAGTAACAACCATGCACTTGTTGTCCGGGGGCGCGCAGCACAAAAAAGCTACGCGCCCGCTTTATTGGAGGCAGTCATGAGCGGCTCAAGGCTTAACACGCAAGACAGCGCCTCTGTTGACGAATTAAGTCTTCCGCCCCCCAGCGTTTCACATCAAGTCCTCCGCGTTCAGTCGGGAAATTGCGTTCTGACGGATGACGAGGTTATTGAAGAAGTCCCCGTCGCCTTGGTCTACAACGGCATTTCCCATGCGGTTATGCTGGCCTCTCCAACTGACCTAGAAGATTTTGCCCTCGGTTTCAGTCTCGGCGAATCCATACTGACCCATGCTCGCGAACTCTATGACCTTGAACTGCACTCCAGCGGCGATGGCATTTCGATTGAAATGAAGATTCCGCCGGCGCGCTTCATGGAACTCAAGCAACGTCGGCGCAATCTCGCTGGGCGTACCGGCTGTGGCCTATGTGGGGTCGATAGTTTGGCGCATGTCAGCCAAATGCCGAGCGAGCGATTGTCTGCACCGTCATGGAAGTTATCCGTCGAAGCCGTTGCCGAAGGCCTTCGACAGATCCCGCATTGGCAAACCTTACGCCAGCAAACAGGTTCAGCACATGGAGCGGCCTGGGTTGATTGTCAGGGAAATGTGCTTTGTCTGCGCGAAGACGTTGGCCGCCACAACGCGCTCGACAAACTGGTTGGCGCACTGGCTCAACAAGACAAATTGCGTCAAGACGGTTTTGCCTTAATCACCAGCCGAGCCTCCTATGAAATGGTACAAAAAGCCGCCCGTGCTGGAATCAGCACGCTGGTTGCCGTTTCCGCGCCGACGGCCCTAGCCATTCGCCAGGCCGAGGCGGCAGGCATTCTGCTTGTCGGTTTCGCTCGCATCGGCCAGCTCGTCGCCTACAGTTGCACCAACCGACTCGGCTTTCCGACGGTTGAAGCCACCTCCGATCAATCGTTGCTTTAGTTTCACACCCCTTGTTTTAAAGTTAAAAATGCCAATCACCGAGCCTGTTTCGCCGTCCACCATCACCCCCGCAACCTTGCTTACGCCCCCAGCGGATTTATTTAGCTTACGCGCTGCACGTCTGCGTTTCCTGGCTAACGGCCATAGCCTAGGGCCGTGGTTAAATTGGCTGGCAGACCTATCAGACGCCCAGCAACAGGCGCTCAATACGGTAGAGGATTTGCAGTTGCACGCCGAAGGGTTTCTTGATTCAACTCAGCCCTTATTGAGCTATAGCAATGCCCGCTTAC
>CAIWVX010000049.1 GCA_903916205.1 uncultured beta proteobacterium | reverse complement strand
GAATTGTCCGCTTTTTTTGTACTAGGCGAGTTTGGGCAACGGAGAATTGGTACATGGTGTCTCCGGTACGCTGTCTTTGTTTCTATCAAAGTCTTTAACTTTATGTTGATAGTTCCTTTCTTTGCGAAAAACGCTAGCTTCTTCTTGATATCGCGAAGCCACTTGTGTCTTTTAACGATGGGCAGCGCTATGTTGATATCCTCACTCGCTGTGCTCATATTCTCACTATGGCATTCATCTCGCCACCTCTTCCTTAGCGAAATGCAGCTGACGATAGCCGCCTTCCTTAGTGTCTTTTTGATGTGTAGCTTTATGGCAATAGATTTAAGAGTAGTAACGCCAGCGATCTCTCGATTACGATTGTGGTACAAAGTTTGCCGAGACATAGGACTCGCCAGTGATTCTCTTGAACAGTTAACCAGTCATTCAGTTGCAATTGCGCTTGAAAATGACCGGCAACGAGAAGTTCCCGTCTAAAGGTGCACCGACTGCGGCCTAAGGATTAAAAAAATGAAAGGGAGGCGCACATGAAAAGCAAAATTCAGGTAACAGAACCAGCAAGCCATATCATTGTGTTTCAGGAAGCCGCAATCCGCCGAACCTGGCACAACAACGAATGGTGGTTTGCCATCGTCGATGTGGTCGCCGTGCTGACCGATTCGGTGCAGCCGGAGGGTTATGTCAAGGATTTACGTCGCCGCGACAAGGTCTTAGCCAAGGGGTGGGGGCAAATTGCCACCCCCCTTCGGGTGGAAACCGAAGGCGGTGTCCAGCGCGTCAATTGCGCCAACACCGAGGGCCTGTTCCGCATCATCCAGTCCATCCCATCGCCCAAGGCCGAGCCTTTCAAACGCTGGCTGGCTCAGGTGGGTTACGAGCGCGTCAAGGAAATCGAAAACCCGGAACTCGCCAGTGCCCGCGCCCGCGAGCTGTATCAAGCCAAGGGCTACCCACAGGCGTGGATCGAAAAACGGCTGCGCTCCATCGCCGTTCGCGGCGAACTGACCGACGAATGGAAAGAGCGCGGTGTGCAGGAAGGCAAGGAATACTCGATTCTCACCGCCGAAATCGCCCGCGCCACCTTCGGCGTTTCGCCCGGTGCGCATCGCCGACTCAAAAGCCTCGACAAGGTCAAAACCGGCAACAACCTGCGCGATCACATGACCGATCTGGAGCTTATTTTCACTATGCTCGGTGAAGCCAGCACCACGGAAATCGCGCGTCGCAAGGACGCGCAGGGATTTAACGATAACCGCAGCGCCGCCAAGGAAGGCGGCTCCATCGCCGGCAATGCCCGCAAGGAACTTGAAACGAAGAGCGGCAAACCGGTGGTCAGCAAAGCCAATTATCTGTCGCCGACCCATGCCATTGCTGGCGACGCAGGCAAGATTGAGCGCCAAGGGCGCGGGCAAAAGAAAGGGTAATGACCGCTGAGTAAGAGTAATAACTCAAATTCGCCGCCATGACTCAGCTCGCCCTTTAAGCGCTTGCGCAGCGGCGGATAAAGGTCAGTTCGTCAGATCAGAGCATAGCGGGCTTTTTTCACCCGTCGAACAAGGGGATCAATCATCAAGTCCTCTTGAAAACTCGACCTATTGCCCCACTTGGTTTCCATCCCGAATAAATACTTAAGGAAACGTTCATGCGCCTCGACAAGTTCACGACTAAGTTTCAGCAGGCTCTGGCCGACGCTCAGAGTATGGCGGTGGGACACGATAATCAGATGATTGAACCTCAGCATCTGTTACTGGCCTTGTTGCAGCAGAAGGAGGGCGGAACGTCATCGCTGTTGGCCCAGGCCGGAACCAATGTGCAAGCGCTAAAAATCGCGCTTGAGGGGGCCGTTGATCGTTTGCCAAAGGTCGAAGGGCATGGCGGCGAAGTGCAAGTGGGTCGTGATTTAACGCACGTACTGAACTTGACCGACAAAGAAGCGCAAAAGCGCGGTGACCAATTTATCGCCAGTGAAATGTTTTTGCTTACGGTCTGCGACGATAAAGGTGAAACCGGGCGTTTAGCGAAGCAGCACGGACTTTCGCGGAATGCTTTGGAGCAGGCCGTGGCTTCGGTTCGCGGAGGCCAAGGGGTTGATAATCAGGAAGCCGAAGGGCAGCGCGAATCCCTTAAAAAATATTGCATCGACCTGACTGAACGCGCCCGTCAAGGCAAGCTTGATCCGGTGATCGGTCGCGACGATGAAATTCGCCGCACCATCCAAATTTTGCAACGGCGAACCAAAAACAATCCGGTTTTAATCGGCGAGCCCGGTGTCGGCAAAACGGCCATTGTTGAAGGTCTGGCGCAGCGCATTGTTAATGACGAAGTGCCGGAAACGCTCAAAGGCAAGAAGGTGTTAAGCCTTGATATGGCGGCGTTGCTGGCCGGAGCTAAGTACCGTGGCGAGTTCGAGGAACGCTTAAAGTCGGTGCTCAAAGAAATCGCGCTGGACGAAGGCCGCATCATCGTTTTTATCGACGAACTGCATACGATGGTGGGTGCGGGCAAGGCCGAAGGCGCTATCGACGCTGGCAATATGTTGAAGCCCGCTTTGGCACGCGGTGAATTGCATTGCGTCGGGGCGACCACGCTTGATGAGTACCGAAAATATATCGAAAAAGACGCTGCGCTGGAGCGCCGCTTTCAAAAGGTGCTGGTCGATGAACCATCGGTTGAAAGCACCATTGCCATTCTGCGCGGCTTGCAGGAGCGTTATGAGTTGCACCACGGCGTCAGCATTACCGATCCGGCCATCGTCGCGGCGGCCGAGTTGAGTCATCGTTATATCACTGACCGTTTTTTGCCGGATAAAGCGATTGACCTGATTGATGAGGCGGCGGCACGCATTCGTATGGAAATCGATTCCAAGCCGGAAGTCATGGATAAACTGGATCGACGCATGATTCAGCTCAAGATCGAACGCGAGGCGGTGCGCAGAGAAAAAGATGAGGCATCGAAAAAGCGGATGCAACTGATCGAAGATGAATTGCTCAAACTGGGCCGCGAATACAACGATCTGGAAGAAGTCTGGAAAGCCGAGAAAGCGCAGGTGCAAGGCAGCGCGCATATCAAAGAAGAGATCGACAAGCTCAAAGTCGAAATCACCCGTCTTCAGCGCGAAGGCAAGCTCGATAAAGTGGCCGAACTGCAATACGGCAAACTGCCGCAACTGGACGCCCAACTGAAAGCGGCGGAAAAAGCCAACGAAGGCGAACAGACCAACAAACTGCTGCGCACCCAAGTGGGTATCGAGGAAATTGCCGAGGTGGTCTCGCGGGCGACGGGTATTCCGGTATCCAAAATGATGCAGGGCGAACGTGAAAAATTGCTGCACATGGAAGCGCGTCTGCATCAGCGCGTGATCGGCCAAGATGAAGCGGTGCGGTTGGTTTCTGACGCCATTCGCCGTTCCCGTGCCGGACTTTCTGATCCGAACCGGCCTTACGGCTCATTTCTCTTTCTTGGGCCAACGGGCGTTGGCAAGACCGAACTGTGCAAGGCGCTGGCGAGTTTTCTGTTTGATTCCGAAGACCATTTGATTCGCATCGACATGAGCGAATTCATGGAAAAACACTCGGTCGCCCGCCTGATCGGTGCGCCTCCGGGCTATGTGGGTTACGAGGAGGGCGGTCATCTGACCGAAGCCGTTCGACGCAAACCGTATAGCGTGATTTTGCTTGATGAAGTCGAAAAAGCGCATTCCGATGTGTTCAATGTGCTGCTGCAAGTGCTTGACGATGGCCGCATGACCGACGGCCAAGGGCGCACGGTCGACTTCAAAAATACGGTAATCGTCATGACCTCGAATCTCGGCTCACAGATGATCCAGCAAATGTCCGGCGACGATTATCAAGTCATCAAACTGGCGGTGATGGGTG
>CAIWVX010000048.1 GCA_903916205.1 uncultured beta proteobacterium | reverse complement strand
GCTCAAGAGAACTGTAAGATGCTATTTATTTACCTAGGTTTGCGATCAAGAGCAGCGCGATTGCGGCGCTTCATGAAGGCAGTGCTGTGTGTGCGCGCCCAGCCGGCGCAGTCTCGTCCAATCGCTATCCCTTCACGGCACGAATCTGCCATGCCCTCAAGCGCAGAGCACACACTTTAAGTTTACAGGAGAGAGTGCGGAAAGGCCCACGCTATAGCGCTCGTGAATTTGCCTCCGTTGAATGCAAACGTAACATTGGTGATTCCTGCGGAGGAAGAAAAGGAACGAGACCACGTTGATGTCGAAGTCTCGTACACTGCATCCGCAACAGGAGACCCTAGCGGGTAGCCGAAGGCGGCAGGATGGTGTATTTCACCTTGTATTTGCCGGGACCGGCCAGCTTGATGTTTTCGCCGTAATGCGGACCGTCGTTGGCCACCATCGGCATGAAATCTCCGGCAACCTTGTAATCACTGCCAATTTTGGAAACTTCATACTTGACGACCAGATAGGGAATCCAGGCGCCTTCTTCAAAGCCGTTCGGGTTGTTGGCCAGTGCGTGAATATCGGCCTCAATGTGTACATCGGAGTCGGCGACTTTACGCATCATTCCATCCGGTTCCATTTCGATTGGTTGCAGATAGACGGCGGCGATTTCCATGCCGACGCGGTGTTGCGGTACACCGATCGGGTATTCGAGAGCGTGAGCGGCCAGAGCGAAACATGCTGTGGCAAGGCCCAGGGTGAAGCGGGTAGTCAGATTCATGTTGTTTCCTTATAGAAATGATAATTATTCGCATATAGAAAAAATCGGCAAAATGAGCTGCCGGTTGAATAACAGAATTCAGGGTTTGGGTTCCAGGAGGCTTGTCAGTCTTCTGGAATTCAGTTCAAGCCCGAAAGGTTGCTAGCAAATGGTCTCGGATTCCCTTTGTCGGAAACTCCTGCACCAGGTTGTTTTACGAAAGTTCCGAAACCTATCGGAGATATTCGCTGCGACCCCTCGTCGCCAGCCTGTTACTCGTCCATCTGCCAAGCTCACCCTGGCCAGAATGATTTAATGCGTAGGCGCTCTCAGTTGCCGGGCGCGTAGTCGACTACATATCGGTATTGTTTTCCACAGTGCAAAATGACCTCTTTTTGCCCTCTGCGAAGTATGCGAATTTCCACTCGGATATCGGCAAACCCGTCGTGAGCAAGTACTTCGCCGTACAGGGCAATGAGCTTGGATAGCACCCGGTTTTCCATATTCGCCCCCGTTGTTTGGCCAAGGTTTTTCACGCTGTTCGTATCCTCTTGAAATACTCACTCGCTCTAACGATAACAGTTATCATTCGCATTGGAAAGAATTTTATCGACAATTTGAACTATTTGTTCTCATTACTGTCCGGTTTCTGCAAATGTTTACCGGAATGGCTGTTTGTTGAGCCGAATTTCAACAACCGACCAACAGCGCGAGCGACAGGCAGACCGCTGCAATCAAGGTGCTGATGATGTAGGTGCTGTCTGGCATCGCTTTCATCTTGCGTGTCACCGACCCCGAATGGTTCTTTAGCCCTTACGGTCATACGAGATTCACGGGCTTGCCCGCCAGACTAAACTGCCCGACCGACAGTCGCGCCAACGCTACGGCGAAGCCGGACACCCCGGCACCCTTGAACAGTAGGCAGGGCTTGCCGCTTCGCTTGCATTGGCGCTTCAACTGGTAATACGCCGAGTGGCTAACGCAGTCGGTCGGGCACATCACGGCGTCTGCGCCGTTAATCATATCCGGCAGACGAGAGAGGGATTCTTCCAGGCCGCCATCGTGATGAATCAGGCGAATCCCCAGGCGCTCGGCAAGTGCACGGTATTGGGCCAGCAGTGAGCTGCGTCCGCCAACGTAGAGCACGCATTGACCGAGTACTGCCGGGCTGCAGCTTGTACACTGGCCGTCGCAGTCTTTTCCGGCACTTTCGTCCGCCTCGCCAGCCAACAGCAGGCGCTCCAGTACGTCGCGCTCGGCCGCCAATTGATTGCGCTCACGCGTCAGAACTTGTGCTTCCTCGTGAGCGATCTTCAGCGTCTTCTCTAGTGCCCAGCCGCGCTGGGCACTCGCCATGAGTTCTTGATTGGCCGCTTGCAGGTTGTGGAGCTTGCGTCCCAGGTCCATCATGGCGGAGCCGGATTCAAACGTGGCAAGACGCGCTTGTAGTTTCTCCACTTGGTTTCCGACCGGACGTAGCCGGTCAAGTTCGTCCATGGCTTTCTACAATTGCTGGTGAAGTTTGGCCTCGCTGCTCGCCTGGATTTTTTTCTGTGTTTCAAGAGCCGCTTTGGCCGCCGCGTTTTCCTTTTCCAAATGAACCAGCCGACGCGCATCGGTGGCCTGCCCGGCGCCGACCTGATGCGAAAGCATGTGCACGTCGGTAAATATTTGCTGTTGTGTTTCAGCGCTGACCGCTTTGTGCGTGAATGCTGCCCACAACGCACCGGCGACGTCACCCCGTGTGACGCACTCCTGCCAGGTCGTCAATACGTCGCAATCACTCTTGACCCGCTCAAAGAGAATGATTTGGATCTGGTATTTTCGCTCCAGACGCTTGT
>CAIWVX010000047.1 GCA_903916205.1 uncultured beta proteobacterium | reverse complement strand
GGCGTCGCGGCGAAGAAGGGCGCGTTGTTCTGCGCGTTCAGGTCAGCCCGCAAGGCAACGCAGAGCAAATAGAAATCCGAACGTCATCTGGAAGTTCACGCCTCGATGAAGCAGCGAGCACGACCGTCAGCCACTGGAAATTCATTCCCGCTCGGCGTGGTGAAACACCGATTTCCAGCTGGGTTCTGGTCCCGATAATTTTTAAATTGGAGCAATAACATGCAAGAAAACTCATTCGGATTCGCCCATTTATGGGCCAGCGGTGACATGGTTTCACATAGTGTTGCTCTTATCATCGCACTCATGTCTGTAGCCAGTTGGTATCTGATTCTGGCTAAGGCGCTTGACTGGCGGACCGTACGTCGTGCCGCACATTCCTTGGAGGCATTCTGGTCGGCAAGTAGCGTCATCGAAGGCATCGAAATACTCCAGCAGGCAGGCACTGATAGTCCATACGCCCGTCTTGCCATCCAGGCCAACAGCTGCATTAATGATTGTGAGTCGGCGCCGGGCCGTCTGGCCGCACGCTTCGATCCGGCGGAACAATTAGAACGGACGCTACGCCAGCAGCTTTCGAGTACCCAGGCTGGAATGGAAAGCGGTCTGACTCTATTGGCCACGACCGGTGCGACTGCCCCGTTTGTTGGATTGCTGGGTACCGTCTGGGGGATTTACCACGCATTGTTGGCTATTGGTTTATCGGGACAGGCTGCGCTGGAAAAAGTGGCCGGTCCAGTGGGTGAAGCTCTGATCATGACGGCGGCCGGTCTGGGCGTCGCCTTGCCGGCAGTGTTTGCCTACAACGCCTTCACTCGGGCTAACCGCGTGGTACTGGCTGACCTTGATGCCTTTGCCCACGATCTGCACGCTTTCTTTACCGTGGGCAAGCCCTTTGCCGCAAACAATACCCGGGTGCTTCCAATGCGCGCTCGCTCAGAAACGGAGGCCGCGTAATGGCCATGGGCTCGTTCTCCAATCAGAATCATCAGGCCCCGACGGCTGAAATCAATATGACGCCGATGGTCGATGTCATGCTGGTTTTGCTGATCATCTTCATTATTACAGCTCCCTTGATGACGCATTCGGTCAAGGTTGATTTGCCGCGTGCTTCAAGCACCCCCACACCGGAAAAACCGATGACGCTGCAGGTCTCGATTACCGCTACGAACGCTATTTTTGTAGGCGCTGAACGTATCAATAACGAGGCATTGGAAACCCGGTTCCGGGAGGCCGTCGCCCAGGATGCCAATGTCGAAATGCACCTTAGAGCTGATCGCGATACGCGCTATGAAGCTGTCGCTGACACGATGAGCGCCGCCAGGCGCGCCGGGCTCACCAAGATTGGTTTTGTAACCCAGCCAGGATCGTCTTCAAGCAAATAATTTTTTTCTTTCTTCTTACAAACTCATGAAACCCTACTCATTAAAACCTCTGGCGCTGGCCGTGCTTATGGCCTACGCGCTCCCCTCTCAAGGCGCCGGCATTCCGACTCTGCAAGAAGTAACCGTCAGCAGTGACAACAAGCAATTAATCGGAGTCGCTGATACCGCCAGTGAAGGAACTGTCACGGCCAAGCAATTGGCCAACCGACCGTTACTTCGACCGGCTGAAGTCATGGAGGCGGTGCCGGGCATGGTCGTCACGCAGCACTCAGGTGACGGCAAAGCCAATCAGTATTTTTTGCGTGGTTT
>CAIWVX010000046.1 GCA_903916205.1 uncultured beta proteobacterium | reverse complement strand
ATTCCGACAAATACATCTCCCAATTGCAGCTTCTTTTCCGTCTCCATGGCCCGCCCAAAAAGATAGAAAACTACACAAATAATGCTGCTGTGAACAGCCCTTCTGTAATTCATTGGTTGTGAACGACTATTTCGGATGTCTAAAGACATTGGAATTAATGCGATTGCCCTGGCTTTCTTGTCGCGCACAACCTCGGCTTTGAACTCCAGCGTAAAATTACGCCGCTTCAGTTGCTCTTTCTTGATGCCTTCAAGTGCTTTGGATTGCTGCTTCGCTTTCATCTTTTTTCTTCGTTAACTACTCAACGAAAAGCTTACAGGATCAGTCGGGCATCGGTGGGCATTACAGCCGTCGTCGTGCAAAGATGGCGAGATAGTCTTGGACACGCGGTAGAGAAGCGTGCGGATGACGCTGGCGGCAACGACGAGATGGCTACGTTGCCGCTTTTCTGGTCGGATTAATCATGATTTTATTTGGGCAATTATTCTGTTGCACAAGCTTGAATCAGGATCGTGGCGTTATAAGTATTAGCGTTTAATGACGGTTTTCGACGTGGGCGTAAAACGTTCCTGCTTGATGAGCCATTTGCCGTCGGTAAGCACGAAAGTCAGTTCCTTGTTGCCGACGTCGCTCAAGACGGATGAGCGGTAATTTTGCTTGGCTTTGACGATGGCTTCTTCGTTTCGGACGACGAGGTCGATGTCTTGAAAGCTAAGTTCAATGGGCCCAGTGCCGACTTTGAAGTTTTCACGGCGGTTTTTTTCCCACGCTTTTCGATCTGCTAAGTTGCCACGAAACGTGTTTTGGTAGTAACTCAGATAGGTTTCGATATCGCGAGCGGCCCAAGCGCTGCGCCAGCCTTCAAAGGCGTCCTGAATTTCACGCTGGCTTTCTCTCGGGACTTCTGGGGTCTTGACAACAGGGGGGGCGACGACAGTCGGGCGGCTAACCACAGCACTCGCTACGATTTCTTCCGGCGCAGCGGAGGCCCTAGCTTTGCGCTCGATTTCATCGAGGTAGTCGATATTGTGTTGGGCTAGCTTGCTAAGCGTGATGTCCCCAGGAGCGTTAGCATTGCGTAACGCGCTTTTCGAGACCTTGCCCACAGGAACGGCATCCGTTGCCGCAAGTGCCAGCTGGTATTCGCCACGAGCTAGGTCGTTTTGCCCCTGGCGCTGGTAGATGACGCCAAGATTTAGCGCCACCCAAGGGTTGCTTGGGTCAAGTCGCCGGGCTTCGTTCAGCATTTTTTCGGCACCAGCATTATCTTTGCTCATTATAAGATCATAGGCTTGGGAGAGCAGGTTCTGGACTTGGGCCTTGTCTTCAATTTCGCTGGGCGACGATACCGTGACAGCGGAGGTCGACGGGGCTGTGCCACAAGCGCTAAAAAGCACGGCAACAGCAAGGGTAACCAGTACACGAGAAACGCCGGTACAGTTTGTCTTGAAGTTGTTTTTCGGAGTCAGAAACATTTTTTATCCTTTGAGGAAAACAGCTCAGGTTGATATGAAATCGGAGAATGGAAAATATCCTGTTCTTGTTGGTGTAGCCCCGATGGGCCACACAGGTTCAAGTGCAATTTCCTTTCCCGCACAAGGCTCAAAGCTCATGCGCGGTCATAAATAAAGTTTCAGTGACAAAATTCATATACTGATTTTAAGGTACTCATGAACATTGTCGAAAAGCATAAGACAAAAAGGCATGAAATTCAACTACCTTCGCACAGCATCCGTGGCTGCATCAGCGCTGTGTTTCGCAAAAAGATGGGGCTGATGGTTAAACGTATCAGCCAAGGCTCTGAGTGTACGTACCGAATCGCCGCCTAAATAAATGAGGGAGTCCCCCGGCTTTGCCGGGGGACTCCCTAGGTTTGACCGAGCGCTACGGTCAGCCTGATTCTTCTGACTCGATCAAAAGTTAGAGAATCCAATGAAAGATTACCAGAGTCTTTGTCATACGAAATGGGATTGCAAATATCACGTCGTGTTTATACCGAAGCGGCGAAAGAAAATGAT
>CAIWVX010000045.1 GCA_903916205.1 uncultured beta proteobacterium | reverse complement strand
GTGGCGCACCAACGGATATTGATTCTTGAATTTAGAAACATCTTGACGTGACCCTACAATCATGACGCGCTCTCTGGTTTGTGGAACGTCATAATCTACGGCGCGGTATAACTGGTAACTTACGTCGTATCCGAGTGCTCGAAAATCAAAGAGTATGCGTCGCAATGAATCTGCATTGTGTCGCATCAAAAGACCTTTTACATTTTCCGCTACAAAGACTTTGGGCCGAATTTTTGATACAGCCTCCACCATAGCGCGATACAGTCCACTGCGTTTTCCATCGACACCCGCACCTTTCCCGTTTACGGAAATGTCTTGGCATGGAAAGCCGCCAATGACTACATCAGCGTATGTTGGCATATCAGGCATTACGTGCCACACATCGCCTTCGACAATGTGTTCGCCAAGGTTTTTGCGATATGTTCGGCAAGCGGCGCTATTAAGGTCGTTTGCCCAAATAATGTCAAACAGAGTGTTTGGATACCTTTGACCAAGAAAATCAAACCCTCCGCGGAATCCCAAATCCATACCTCCACACCCAGAAAATAGGGACACAACGGTAATAGGTGGCTGTTCGTGGGCGGCGGTCATAACGAGTCCTTCGTTGATGTGTTGTGGCTCCGGGTATTTTACGTTTTTAAGCGCCAACTTGACAATGCGGAACTGGCCTAAACCCCCTAACGCTAAATAAGACGAATGAAATCGAATCTAAGGGGCCAGTGTCAATAAACCCTAGCCTCTCAGATGAAATCAAGCCCATCCCTTTAACCTCAACAAAAATCAGAAATGCAGCGCCCTCTTATCACAGGCCAATGCCGCTTCGTGCATGACTTCGGTCAATGTCGGATGGGCGTGGCAGATACGCGCTAGGTCTTCGCTGGCGGCACCGAACTCCATCGCGACCACGGCTTCGGAAATGAGTTCGGAAGCGTTGGCGCCGATGATATGCACGCCGAGAATGCGATCTGTTGTGGCATCGGCGAGCATTTTGACAAAGCCCGTGGTTTCGCCCATGCCTAGCGCACGTCCGTTGGCCATGAAGGGAATTTTTCCGACTTTGTAGGCAACGCCATCGGCTTTGAGTTGTTGCTCGGTTTTGCCAACCCAGGCGATTTCGGGGCTGGTATAGAGTACCCCGGGGAGGGTGTCGAAATTGCAATGACCGGATTGTCCGGCCATGACTTCGGCGACCATGACGCCCTCTTCCATGGCTTTGTGCGCCAGCATCGGCCCGGAAACGACATCGCCCACGGCCCAAACGCCGGGCAGGTTGCTGCGGCAATGGGCATCCACATCAATGCGCCCACGTTCGTCAAGTTTGAGTCCCACGGCTTCGGCGTTGAGGCCTTCGATATTTGGAATGCGCCCGACGGAGACGATGAGGCGATCAGCATCGAGTTTCTGCGCGACGCCAGCTTTGTCGACATAAGCAATTGAGACGCCTTTTTTCGAGACTTTGACTTCGCCAATGCTGACGCCCAACTGGATATTCAACCCCTGTTTGTTGAAGATTTTAACGGCCTCTTTGGCCACATCGACATCGGCCACGGAAAGGAATTCGGGCAAGGCTTCGAGGAGAGTGACTTCGGAACCCAGACGGCGCCAGACGCTGCCCATTTCAAGGCCAATCACCCCGGCCCCGATGATGGCCAATTTCTTCGGCACGGCATCAATATTGAGCGCCCCGACATTGTCGCAAACGAATTTGTTGTCGACCGGCACACCCGGCAAATGCCGCGCTTTGGAGCCGGTGGCGATGATGACCTGTTTGGCTTCAACCAATTCTTCGCCCACTTTAAGCTGCCAGCCCGCATCCAGCTTGGCAACAAACGAACCGTGACCATTGAGTTGCGTCACCTTGTTTTTCTTAAATAGGCCCTTAATGCCGCTGGTAAGTTGATTAACGATGGTGTCCTTGCGCC
Organism: uncultured beta proteobacterium; assembly: GCA_903916205.1. Taxonomy (GTDB): domain Bacteria; phylum Pseudomonadota; class Gammaproteobacteria; order Burkholderiales; family Rhodocyclaceae; genus Propionivibrio. The sequence continues at coordinate 5,620 of CAIWVX010000045.1, read as the reverse complement.
CGACCATCGTCGGCACGTCGATTTTCGGCGCGCTGACGGTGATGCCTTGGGCGGCAAAACTGTGAGCGGCCTCGGCAAATAAATGCGAGGTATGCAACAGCGCTTTGGAGGGAATACAACCAACGTTCAGGCACGTGCCGCCTAAGCGCGGCTCGCCTTTGGGGTCGGCGTAAGGGTTGGATTCGCAACAGGCGACCGAGAAACCTAACTGCGCCGCACGAATGGCGGCAACGTAGCCGCCGGGGCCACCACCGATAACGAGAACATCAAATTGTTTGGTCATTTTGTTTAGCCTTTTTTGTCATGGTTATAACGGAGAAACGGAGAACACGGAGACATTCGACTCTCCGCGTTCTCCGTTTTTTTGTGGTCTCCGTGATGAATACGGTTAATGGTTTATCAGACGCCGAGTAGCAGACGCGCCGGATCTTCCAGCGCTTCTTTCATCATCACCAGACCCAATACGGCTTCACGGCCATCAATGATGCGATGGTCGTAGGACATGGCGAGGTAATTGATTGGGCGCACCACGACCTGACCGTTTTCAACAACGGCACGATCCTTGGTGGCATGAATGCCGAGAATCGCCGATTGCGGCGGATTGATGATCGGTGTCGACAGCATTGAGCCGAACACACCGCCGTTAGAAATGGAGAAGGTGCCACCGGTCAGATCTTCCATCGACAGCTTGCCGTCCTTGGCCTTCTGGCCAAATTCAGCGATCTTTTTCTCGATATCGGCAATGCTCATCTGGTCGGCATCGCGCAGAATCGGCACCACCAACCCGCGTGGGCTACCCACCGCAATACCGATGTCGATATAGCCGTGATAGACGATGTCATTGCCATCGACCGAGGCGTTGATAACCGGATATTTTTGCAGGGCAGCAATGGCCGCCTTGACGAAAAACCCCATGAAACCAAGGCGGACTCCGTGGGCTTTTTCAAACTTGTCGGCGTACATTTTGCGTAGCGCCATGACCGGTGCCATATTGACCTCGTTAAAGGTGGTCAGAATGGCATTGGTCGATTGCGACTGAACCAGCCGTTCGGCGACCCGAGCCCGCAAGCGCGACATCGGCACGCGCTGTTCCGGGCGCTCGCCGAGCGAAAGCGAAACCGCCGGTGCCGGAGCCAGTGTGGCGTGAGCTTTTGCTGACGGCATGGGGGCCGGAGCGGGCGCAGGTGCAGCCGGTGCAGCTTTGGGCTGTGCCAACAGGGCGTCTTCTTTCGTCACACGTCCACCACGTCCTGAGCCGGCAACATCGGCGGCAGAAACGCCTTTTTCATCAAGAATTTTACGTGCCGCCGGCATGGCAATGCCTGCGGCAGTGGTTACTGGAGCGGCTGTCTTTGGAGCAACCGGGCTAGGCGCTGGCGCAACCGGGGCGGCGGCGACTGAAGGCGCGGCGCTGACGATGCTGGCTTTGGCTTCGGTGTCAATGCGGGCAATCAATTCTCCTGCCGTCACCGTCGCGCCATTGTTTTTGAGGATTTCAATCAAAACCCCCTTATCGGGTGCAGGAAGTTCAAGAACCACCTTGTCCGTTTCAATGTCGATCAGGTTGTCGTCTCTGGCAATGGCCTCACCGACCTGCTTATGCCAAGTAATCAAAGTGGCTTCAGCGACGGATTCCGATAGCTGCGGAACTTTAACGTCAATAATCATGTTCTCTCCGATTCAAACTAGATGGCTAATTTGTAGGCTCCGATTTCACCCAGAGCGGATTCAATCAGTGTTTTTTGCTGTGCGTTGTGTTTGCTGTAATAGCCTACCGCCGGCGAAGGAGAAGCCGGACGTGATACCAGCAACAGCGTTTGCTTGCTGTTGAACGAGCGGTCAAGATGCTGACGCGAGGCAATCCAATACCAGGCACCCTGATTACGCGGTTCTTCTTGACACCAGACAATCTCGGTGGCTTTGGGATACTTTGCCAACTCCGCTTTAAAGGAGTCGTCAGGGAAAGGATAGAACTGCTCAAGACGGGCAATGGCGATGTGCGTGATATTTTTCTCCCGACGCGCCGCCAGCAAGTCGTAATAAACCTTGCCGGAACAGAACACCACGCGGGTTACTTTTTTGCCGTCAATCGGATCAACCTCGCCAATCACCGGCTGAAAACGACCTTTTGCCAACTCGTCCATGGTCGATACGGCCTCTTTATGGCGCAGCAAGGATTTAGGCGAGAAAACGATCAGCGGCTTACGTTGCTTGCGAATGGCCTGGCGACGCAGCATATGAAAAACTTGGGCCGGCGTTGAAGGCTGGCAGACTTCCATATTCATCTCGGCGCACAACTGCATGAAGCGCTCGATGCGTGCGGAAGAGTGCTCCGGCCCCTGCCCTTCATAGCCATGCGGCAGCAGCAGAACCAAGCCACAGGCTCGGCCCCACTTGGTTTCACCCGAGGCGATAAACTGGTCAATCACCACCTGTGCTCCGTTAACGAAGTCGCCAAACTGAGCTTCCCAGATCACGAGCTCGTAGGGATTTGAGGTGGCATAGCCGTATTCGAAAGCGAGCACCGCTTCTTCAGACAACACCGAATCAAAACACTGGAAGCGCGACTGTTTTTCTTGCAAATTGGACAGCGGGTAATAAATGCCTTCATCCCAATGTTCACGTTTCTGGTCATGCAAAGCCGCATGACGATGGAAGAAGGTGCTACGAGCCACATCTTCACCCGAAAGCCGCACGCCGTAGCTGGAAACCAGCAACGAGGCGTAAGCCAGATTTTCGGCCATGCCCCAATCGAACGGAATACTGCCCTGCCCCATCAAACGGCGGTCATCAATGATCTTTTTAACCCGACTTTGCAGGGTGAAGTTGTCGGGAATGGTGGTCAACCGTTCGGATAATCGCTTGATTTCCTTGACCGGAACCGTGGTATCGCAGTTCTCGGTGTAGCTGGTGCTGAGGTAAGGCGTCCAGTCAATCATCAAAGGATTGGTGTAACCTGCAATGACCGGGTTGTAGAGCAATTCACCGCGATCAAGGTGATCACGATAGCTCTGGATCATGTCATCCGGCCCGTCGCTCGGCAGCATCCCTTCAGCCACCAGTTTGTCGGCATACAGTTGACGCGTTCCAGGATGCGCGGCGATGCGCTTATACATCAGCGGTTGCGTGACCATCGGCTCATCTTGTTCGTTGTGACCGAGTTTGCGGAAGCAAACGATGTCAATGACCACATCTTTTTGGAATTCCTGTCGGAATTCAACGGCCAGACGGGTAACCAAAGCCACCGCTTCGGGATCATCCCCATTGACATGGAAGATCGGCGCATTGGCCATCTTGAAGATATCGGTACAGTAGATCGTCGACCGCAAATCACGCGGATCAGAGGTGGTAAAACCGATCTGGTTATTGACCACGATGTGCACCGTACCGCCGGTACCGTAACCGCGCGTCTGCGCAAAATTGAGCATTTCTTGGTTTACGCCCTGCCCGGCCACCGCTGCATCGCCGTGAATCAGCACCGGCATGACCTTGGCTTGCGATCCCTCACCGCGCCGACACTGGCGTGAATAGACCGAGCCTTCGACTACCGGATTAACGATTTCAAGATGTGACGGGTTAAACGCCAACGACAGTTGGCACGGGCCGCCCGGCGTAGACACCGAAGAAGAATAGCCCAAGTGATATTTAACGTCACCGGAAGCCAGATCCTGCGCCTTTTTGCCTTCAAATTCCTCAAAGAGCATTCCCGGCTCTTTGCCGAGGGTATTAACCAGCACGTTGAGACGGCCACGGTGAGCCATGCCGACGACGATGTCATCAACACCTAATCCACCGGCGACACGAATCATTTCATCGAGGGAAACAATAAGCGATTCGCCACCCTCAAGTGAAAAACGCTTCTGCCCGACATAGCGGGTATGTAAATAACGTTCAAGCGTCTCCGCCGCCGTCAATCGCTCAAGGATGCGCAGCTTTTGCGCAGCGGTATAAGCGGCCTTGGCGCGAATCGGTTCAATCCGCGCCTGTACCCAGCGGCGCTCAGCGATGTTGTTGATGTACATGTATTCGACGCCAATCGAACCACAATAGGTTTCTTTGACGGCATCATGAATCTGACCAAACGTGGCTCGCTCAGGAACGCCCTTAAATGAACCGCTGTTAAAAACCGTGTTGATATCGGCCCCAGTGAAGCCATAAAAAGACGGCTCTAATTCATTAAGCTCTGGTCGAGTCTGACGTTTCAGCGGGTCCAGATTAGCCCAGCGCGCCCCCAAAGTCCGGTAGGCGCTGACCATCTGCAGGACGCTGACTTGTTTTTTGTCGTCGGCAGGCAAAGCCGCCGCCGCACGATAGCCGCCATTTTTGGCTTGCTCCGCAAAGGCGTTAATAATCGGCAGATGCGGGACATCGCGAGCGACAGAGCTAGGCAATTGCGCCAATTTGTCGAAATAGTCCCGCCATTCACCGGGAACGGACGCCGGATTGTCTAGATAATTCTCGTAAAGTTCTTCTACGAATGGGGCATTGCCACCGAACAGATGTGTGGTGCCAAACAATTGATTCATCATGACAGTTACCTGTGGTCTGAATTTCAAGGCCAGAGCAGAATGTCGGCCAGAAATAGCCGGAAGAGATTCCGGCAAGAGTAGGCGACGACCAAGGGCCGTCGCCTCTGATCCCTATTAACGTTTGTCGAAAGCGGGGACGTCGCGCACCGGTGTTCCCACATAAAGCTGGCGCGGACGACCAATTTTGTATTCCGGATCGGAAATCATTTCTTCCCACTGCGCCATCCAGCCTACGGTTCGGGCCAATGCGAAGATACAGGTGAACATCTCGGTCGGAATACCAATAGCCTTCTGCACGATACCTGAGTAGAAATCGACGTTCGGGTAAAGTTTCTTCTCGATGAAATACTCATCTTCAAGCGCAATTCGCTCCAATTCGAGCGCCAGTTTGAACAAACGATCATTCTCAAGCCCAAGCTCTTGGAGAACATCGGTGCAAATCTTGCGCATGATTTTGGCGCGTGGGTCGAAGTTCTTGTACACCCGGTGACCAAAACCCATCAGCTTGAAGTTGTCGTTCTTGTCCTTGGCTCGCTTGATGTATTCGGGGACACGCGATACGTCACCGATTTCTTCAAGCATCTTGAGACAGGCTTCATTGGCCCCGCCATGCGCCGGGCCCCACAAACAGCCAATACCCGCTGAAATACACGCATACGGATTAGCCCCGGACGAACCAGCAAGCCGCACGGTAGACGTTGAGGCGTTTTGTTCGTGGTCAGCATGCAGCGTGAAGATGGTATCCAAGGCATGAACAAGAACCGGATTCGGTTCATATTTTTCGCAAGGCGTGCCAAACATCATGTGCATGAAGTTGGAGGTATAGTCGAGGTCATTACGCGGGTACATGAAGGGTTCGCCCCGCGAGTACTTATAAGCCAGCGCAACAATACTCGGCATTTTTGCAACGATGCGGTTGAAACTGATGTTACGGTGTAGCACATCGGAGAAATCTTCTGCTTCATGGTAAAACGCAGACAGTGCGCCAACCACACCGATCATCACCGCCATCGGATGGGCATCACGACGGGATCCTTCAATTTAACCGATCGATCTACCCCCCACCCACCCACCCACGATTCTCTCCCCGG
>CAIWVX010000044.1 GCA_903916205.1 uncultured beta proteobacterium | reverse complement strand
TTGACGCCACCGACGGCATTGACGAAGACATCTTGATCAAAGCAGACGATACCGGCGTGGCGGTGCAATACCGCGAGCAACATGGCGAGGCGTTGGGCATCAAGCCCCACCGTTAAACGTCGCGGGTTGCCGTGTGCTTGATCGACCAGCGCTTGAATTTCAACCAGTAGCGGTCGCGTGCCTTCCTGGGTGACCAGTACGCAGGAACCGGGAACCTCTTGCCCGTGCTGTGAGAGGAACATCGCCGAAGGGTTGTTAACGCCCTTCAAGCCTTTGTCGGTCATGGCAAAGACGCCGATCTCATTGACCGCGCCATAGCGATTTTTTACTGCACGGATCAGGCGGAAGCTCGAATGCGTGTCGCCCTCGAAGTACAGCACGGTATCGACGATATGCTCCAATACGCGCGGGCCGGCCAGCACGCCATCCTTGGTGACATGGCCGACTAGGATGATGTTGATTCCGGTTTGCTTGGCTAGGCGCGTGAGTTGCGCCGCGCATTCGCGCACCTGCGCCACCGAGCCCGGCGCTGAACTCAGTTGATCCGACCATAGGGTTTGGATTGAGTCGATTACCGCGACGTGTGGTTTTTCGGCTTGCAAGGTGGCTAGAATTTTTTCCAGATTGATCTCGGCCAGTAGCTTGAGCCGCTTGGTGTCCAGCGATAGCCGACGGGCGCGCATGGCAATTTGCTGCCCGGATTCTTCGCCACTGACGTAAAGCACATGGTGGGTGCCAGAAAGTTCGGCCAGTGACTGCAAGAGTAAGGTGCTCTTGCCGATCCCCGGATCGCCGCCCAACAGGACGACTCCGCCAGCGACCAGACCGCCACCGAGGGCCCGATCAAATTCGCCGATGCCCGTCGGCAGGCGGTCTTCTTCTTTGGCTTCAATCTCTGAAAGCGTTTGCAATCGGGACGTTCCGCCGAGGGCGGCAAATCGACTGTTGCTCGACGGGGTTGACTCGGCAAGGGTCTCGACCAAGGTGTTCCAAACGCCACAGTCGGGGCATTGGCCCTGCCATTTGGAGGCATTGGCCCCGCATTCGGTACAGGAATAAACGGTTTTAATTTTAGCCACGCGAGTCCTCAATCACCGGTACGCGCTTCGCCAGCGCACAAAAAAGCTCGTAGCTGATCGTCCCGGCGGCGGCGGCGACGTCGTCCGCAGGCAAGCCTTCGCCCCACAACACCACCGGGCTATCGACACCGGCTTCTGGTAAATCAGTTAAATCACAGGCCATCATGTCCATCGACACTTGACCGAGCGTTATGCTGCGCTGCCCGCTAATTAAAATGGGCGTGCCGGTTGGTGCATGACGCGGATAGCCGTCGGCGTAACCACAGGCGACGATGCCAACCCGCGTCGGACGTTCAGCCCGATAGGTGCCGCCGTAGCCCACACGCTGGCCGGCGGCAATAGTTTGTACAGCCAGAATCCGACTGTGTAAGGTCATCACGGGCTTGAGATTAAAGCTTGCGGCGGAGGTGTCGGCAAACGGGCAGCCGCCGTAAAGCGCAATACCCGGACGAATCCAGTGATGCCGGGTTTGCGGATAACGAAGAAGCGCCGCCGAATTAGCCATCGACACGTCAAATGACGCCGCTTCCGGCCAAAGGCGGAGCATTCGCTGAAAGCTTTCCAACTGCCAAGCAATGCCGCGCCCGCCGTCGGCTTCAGCAAAATGCATCATCAGCGTCAGCACCGAGATCGTCGAAGACTGCGCCAGTGCGTTTCTTACAGCCGGCAACTGATCGGGCGTAAATCCCAGGCGATTCATGCCGGTATTCAGTTTGAGATAGATCGGCAGAGGCGCTGACAACGCCGCCGCCTTGAGCATTTGTAGTTGTTCAAGGCAGTGAATGACCGGCGTTAAAGCATAGTCGGCACACACCGCCAGATCATCCACGTCAAAAAAACCTTCGAGCAAGAGGATGGGCTGACGGTATCCGCTATCGCGCAAGCTGACGGCTTCCGCCAGATCAAGGAGGGCAAAACCATCCGCTAAATCCGCTAACGCGGCAGCCACGCGCAACAAACCATGTCCATAGGCATCGGCTTTGACCACCGCCCAAATTTTGGGCGGATGTGGTTGATTGGTTGCAATTTTTTTTGCCACCAGATAATTGTGACGCAACGCCGCAAGGTCGATGCGAGCCAGAATCGGACGAGGCATGAGGTCAATAGTTCCTTGGTTTAAGGTCTTCAGGAGGCGCGAATTAAGCGCATTTTGCCTCAATTCCAACAGGCTGTCCGAACTCCTCTGCGGACAAGCACACGGCCACCGGCTAACAACTTAGGCTCTTTCATGGTATAAATCCGCCACTTCATAAGAGCAGTATCTGACTGTCTAATGCCCTTCGGCTTTTATATCATCATGGCTGCGCAATTTTTTTCTGCGCTTGCTGACAATGCTCTGCTCATCGTTGCCATTGCCGCTTTGCGCGAAATGCAAGCGCCTACGGCCTATGAGCCGCTGCTAAAAACCTTTTTTACCGTCTCTTACGTCGCCTTGGCGGCCTTTGTGGGTGCCTTTGCCGATTCCATGCCCAAGTGGCGCGTCATGTTCATCAGCAACACCATCAAAATCATTGGTTGCGGCATGATGTTTTTTAATATGCACCCTTTGTTAGCCTATGCCATTGTCGGCCTTGGCGCGGCGGCCTATTCGCCAGCAAAGTACGGCATCCTGACCGAGTACCTACCGCACCGCTTGCTGGTCGTCGCTAATGGCTGGATTGAGGGGCTGACCGTCGGGGCCATTATTCTCGGCGTGGTTATTGGCGGATTTTTGATTCAGCCCGCCATTGCCCGCGATATTCTCGCGCTGGAT
>CAIWVX010000043.1 GCA_903916205.1 uncultured beta proteobacterium | reverse complement strand
ACCGCCTTCGGGCGGTTTTTCTTTTTCCATATGCTGCAAATTTTCAGTATTAGAATCAAACAAGAAAAATATAATTTTGCAATTCTGGCGATGAATATCAACATAAGCTAGGCTTTATGCCGGCCAACAAAATCAAGTTTTGCATTTCTATTCAAGATCTAAATTATTAGAACCATGATTACTTCCACACTCTTTACTATCAGAACCTGGTTACTCCGAACTATCGGGATCATGACGCTATTGACTTTTTTGTTCTGGGGCTCATGCCACCTCTGGGTGCCTGGTTTAGTTAAGGATGCAGTGGAGGCTTATGGCAAAAAGATTGCTTATGAGATTACCTATCAAGATCTCCGTATTTCTCCCTTGCGATTACGTATTGAGATTGATGGCTTGCGTGTAGTAGATCGTCATCAAATGATCCTACTAGAGTTAAAGAAATCAGCAGTGATGCTGAAATGGTCTCGTCTCATTGTTGGTGAATTGGGTATTGATGAAATGATTTTTGATGAGCCCAATATTCGAGTAGAAAAATATGTAGTTAAAGGTGGAGTGGGGCAGTGGAATTGGCAGGAATTCATTGCTGCCATTAAGCGAAATTTACCGCCATCAGACCCAGCAACGCCAAAGAAAGAGATCAAAATCTCTGTAGATGATTTCAAGGTTTCTAATGCCTCTTTGTTTTTAGAGGACTCAAGTACACAACTGCGCGAAGAGTTCAAACTCCTTTCAGTTGAGCTAAGGGATATTGCTAATTACAATCAAAGTGGAGAAGTAGACGGTGTCCGCGGTCAATATGGATTAAATCTTGGCGCGATTCACTTTACCTTGCCGGGATTTGATAAAAAGATTGCCTTTAAGCGTGTAGTCTTAAAAGGGGCCTTAGATAATGCGCCTCCAGATTCAATGAGAATTCAGCTGGACTTAGAGCTTGACGATGGGCGCATTCACTCCCAGTGGGATTTAAGTGGTCCCGAATCTATTGTTGGAAAAGTCCAAATAGAAAATTTTTCTATCGCCCCTTTCATTACGCTACTTCCTGCTAACAAAGAGTTGCAGACTAAGGGTGGAGTTGTGCAATCGGCTTTAGATGTTGGCCTGAAGGCTGGTGAGTTGACCGTAAGTGGAGACTTACACTTACTAGAATTAGATTTACTTGAGCAGGGGCAAAATGAATCTCTAATTAAATGGAATTCTGGAGATGTGAGTCGATTTGTTTATAAGAGCTCTAAAAACTCTGACCCAAGTCTAAGTATTGTTGAATTATCGGTTTCTCAACCAGTGCTTCAGTTTGTGATCGATGAAAAAGGCTTCTCTAATTTCAGACGCCTATTTTCTAAACCAAATATAGAGGCTGGTGATGCAGAGAAATTGCCTTCAGTCACCAAAGACAAATCATCTTTTGCTCTGGATATCAAGACTTTGAGGTTGCGTGAAGGTCAAATGCAATTTACTGATTTAGCGATGAAGCCTAGCTTTAAAGTGAATCTTAAAAAATTCAATGCCGTATTGACGAACGTCAACAACCTTCCTGGACGAACTGCGGCAATGACTTTGGATGGCGTCTTAGCTGAATCTGGATCATTGCGAGCTAAGGGACAGATTGCATTCGACGACCCACGTCGTAATAATGATGTGACGCTAAACTTTAAAAATGTTCCGCTCAATGCGTTTAATCCTGCGGCAATGAACTTTGCTGGTTATCAAATTGCTAGTGGTCGAGTGAATTTGAATTTGCACTACAGTGCTAAAGACGGTGAGCTGAAGGGTAGCAATCAAATTGTCATCAAGAAAATTGAATTGGGTGATGAGGTGCCGGATTTTAAGGGTAAAAAATTGCCACTAGGCTTGGCGATTGCCTTGCTTGAGGATTCTGACGATACGATTGATATCACTATCAATATTGCTGGCAACGTAGACTCACCCCAATTCAGTGCAAGTGGTTTAGTGTGGCAGGCAATTAGTAATGTACTTACCAATGTCGCAACAGCACCATTTAGAGCGTTGGGCGCGCTCCTGGGAATGAGTTCCAATGATGGAGTAAATGCAGTATTGGGTCAGGTGGTTTATCTAGCTCCCGATCAGGATCGACTGGAGAGGTTTGGCGACTTTTTGGCCAAGAGGCCCAACGCTAGTTTGGTGCTCGTGGGGACTTATGATCCCGAAGCAGATAAAGCCGCTTTAGCGCTTGCGACTGCAGATCTCGCTATTTTGAAGGCTGCTGGATTGAGTAATGCTCCCAACGACCTCATTTCTAGACCTGATTTTTCCGATCCCAAGGTGCTGTCTGGCTTGAAGTCGGCCTACTCACAATACATGGGCACAATCAAGCTGGGTCAGCGTTTCAAAACTGAGTCCATCGAATATCGGCCACCGGAGCGACTCTATGGTGAGTCCAATTTTAGCTTTCTACGTCTGGTGCGCTTCGCCATTGACGGCATCACCGCTTTTTCGACTTGGCCGCTGCAAGCGCTTAGCCTAATCGGCGGTAGTGTGGCTTTTCTCTCTTTCGCTTACGGGGCCTATCTGGTTCTTGAATACCTGATTGTTGGCAATGAAACTTCCGGCTGGACAACCATCGTTACCGCGATGCTGTTCTTTTCCGGTATTAACTTGCTCGGACTCGGCGTCATCGGGGCGTACGTCGGACGCATTTTCGACGAAGTTAAACAGCGTCCCCTGTATCTAGTACGCAAAAATTGTGGCGTCGGAATGAACAAAACCGCATCGACGAACGACAGCCAATGAAGCGGTTCTTTGTCTCGCTCGGCGAACACGTTCTTAACGCCAATTCGATTGTCGTTTTTATAACACTTTGCGCACTCTGGTTTGGCTTTAGCGCAGGAATCCGCCCACTTTCTTTCCCTGATGAAGGGCGCTATATCGGCGTTGCCTGGGAAATGCTGACCTCAGGAAACTGGCGAGTACCGACGCTTGACGGGATGCCGTTTTTTCACAAACCGCCGTTGTTCTATTGGATTACGGCGCTCGGATTAAAACTCTTTGGTGCCAACGAATGGGCCGGACGACTGGCACCGCTACTGGCCGGATTGACGGCGGCGATGGCTTTGCATTTTTTTGTGCGCCGCCACGTCAATCAGCAGACAGCCAATCTTGCCGTCGCCGTGCTCGCCACGCTGCCGTTTTTCTATGTCGGTGCCCAATTTTCCAATCTCGACATGCTGGTTGCCGGGATGATTTCGGCAACCATTGTCTCTGGCGCAAGCGCTGTTCTGGCGTTGGAAAAAGGTCAGCCGCACCACGCCCTATTGACCGCCGCGTATGTCTTCGCGGCACTGGGTATTTTGGCTAAAGGCTTGATTGGGGTGGTCTTGCCGGGCGCAATCCTGTTGGCCTGGATTCTTGTTACGAAAAGATACCGGCTGATTCTTTCCCTTTTCCCGCTAACGCTGTTGTTCCTTTTTGCCGTCCTTGTCGCACCGTGGTTCGGGTTGATGGAAAACGCACATCCTGGTTTCTTGAACTATTTTTTTGTTTATCATCACTTCCAGCGTTTCGCCGAAATGGGCTTCAACAATCAGCAAGCGTTCTGGTTCTATGTGCCGGTACTGATTCTGCTCACGCTACCTTGGTCGCTATGGATCTGGCGCGCTTTTACACGCATCGCCCTGCTCGAAAAAGAGCGCTTTGACGTGCGCATCTTGATGATTATTTGGCTTATGGGCATCGTCGGTTTTTTCTCGCTGCCCAGCTCAAAACTGGTGGGTTACATCCTACCGGCCTTGCCACCGTTTGCCTTTCTGATCGCCGACGCCATTTTGGCCTGTCATGCGAAGACAACACCGCCGACTTCGTTTGCGCCCTCGCCTTATTTCGGCGCTTGCCTACTCGTCGCCGTCACGCTGTGCTTCACCGTCCTTCCTATTGCGGCTCAGCTTGATACCGTCTCGTTCAAAAAAGTGCTGACCTCGGTCGCGTTGAAGTTCGAGCCGGAGGATCAAATGGTGATGATTGAAGAGTATCAATACGACATGCCGTTCTACCTGCGCGCCGCTAAACCAGCGTGGGTTGTCAGTCATTGGAATGACCCGTCGATCCCGATAAACGATGACTCGCGCAAGGAGCTGTTCGATGCCGGGAAGTTTGATCCGGCGATGATGCAGCGGGTATTGCTAATGCCCGCCGATTTTAGGTCGCAACTGTGCCAATACGCGGAGGGGGCGTTATGGGTTTGGGGCAAGAAAGAAGAACAGGCTAATTACCCTTTTTTGGAACCCAGTACCCGTCTGTCCTCAACGGAAGGGAAAACGCTCTGGCGGCTGGATGCGCCTTTCCGCAAGCAGCTTACGATTTGTCGTGAAACGCCCAATAACGGCTAAAAACAAAGGTTAGCATGGCGATGAACAGGAGAATAATCGCCAACAACAGGTCATACGGGATCTGGGTAAATTTCAGGAGACTGACAAAGGCCAGTTCATTAATAGCAAAGCCGCTGGCTGAAATGACCAGAAAACGTCTAATCGCCGGTGCCAGTGATTTTTTCTGCCGGCGAAAGGTCAGAAAGTAATGCCCGGAGAAAGAAACAAAAACCGCCACCGACCAGCCGATCAAATTCGCCAAGGAGGGCGCCATAGCCAGCTGAACAACACAGGCAATGGCAACCAGCCAATGCGTCGCAGCAGCGGCGCAACCCACGGCGATGAAGCAGCTAATTTGCCTGACAATTTTCATAACGTTGAATCACCCTCTGCAAAGACATCACTGACCACTCAAATGCTAAAAACTATCCTGATTTGCGCAGACGATTTTGGCCTATCGCCGGGGATTAACTCGGGCATTATCAAGTTGGCTGGACAAGGCCGCCTTTCTGCGGCCAGTTGCATGAGCCGGGGACGGTTTTTTGCTCGCGACGCACAAACACTTGCCCCGCTACCCATTCAAACCGGACTCCACCTTAACCTGACGGAATCACTTGAAGGCGGGGAATTCTACCAGCCTTTGCCGCAGCTTCTGAGAAACAGTTATTTACGGAAACTCAATGTAAAAATCATTCGTCACGCAATCGAATATCAACTTGATGCTTTTGAAACGGGACTCAGCAGAATGCCAGATTACGTCGATGGACATCAACATGTGCATCAGTTTCCCGTTATCCGCGAATGCTTGATTGAGGTGCTGCGCCGCCGCTATCCTGAACATCGGCCTTGGTTGAGATCAACCTTGCCCGGCACACTTTCGGCGCTCCCGCTCAAACAGCAATTTAAAGCCTGGCTGATTGGCTTCCTAGGCGTCTACGCGCTGACGAAACAAGCCCAACGTGCCGGTTTCTCAATGAACCATCACCTGTTCGGCGTCTATGATTTTCAAGGCGGCGAAGCCATGTTTCTCAAGTTTATGAGCGCCTGGTTAGCCGCTGCAACGAGCAATGACTTGCTCATGTGCCATCCGGCCACGGCAGCCGACCCGGCTGACGTATTGGGCCCACAACGGGTCGCAGAATACGCCGTGCTTTCTGGCAACGCGCTCCCCCCTCTCCTCGAACGACACGGCCTCACTCTGTTGAAGTCACCGCGATATTAGAATCGCGTAGAATAATTTCTGCTATATTTTGGAAATTTATCGATTTATCCTATTAAATCAAATAAATACTCTAACAGGAACAATTATGTTTAAGAATTTAAAGATCAGTACGCAAATTTACGCGATCATCACTTTGCTTTTGCTGTTGTTAGGTCTTGTCGTTTATTCAGGGTACTCGGGGCTGGCTAATGTCGTTGCACATGCAAACAGATCTGATGAGATGCAGTCGATGGTCAAAAATTTGCTGGAGGCTCGGCGGCACGAAAAAAACCTCATCATTCGCACCGATTCGATTTATCGAGACAAAGCCTTAAAGGCCATCGAGGACGTCAAACGACAAGCCATAGAATCGAGGAATCATTTT
>CAIWVX010000042.1 GCA_903916205.1 uncultured beta proteobacterium | reverse complement strand
CTGATGTAAACCACGTTGCCTTTCAAACTGCCATAGATGGTGTAGTCAAAGGCATCAAGTTTGATCGCGGCCGACAGATCTTTGGTGATGAAGGCGATGTCCACCGGTTTGAATTTGGCTTCGACGATGAGTGCGCTGTCGGTTGGGAGGAGTTCCATTACCACATCTCCGGGGCGTACTTTTGCACCGGGGGTGGTCATTTGGATGTTTTTGACCAGACCGTCAGAAGGAGCCGTAATTTCTGTGCGCTCGTAGTTAGTGGTGCGTTCGGCCAGCATTTGCTCTTGAGTGGCCAGGTCTTCTTCGGCCTTGGTCATTTCGGCCTGTGCATCTTGAAAATACTTGTTGCGCCGGGTGTTGATGGTCCCCATAATTTCAGCCACCTGTCGTTGCAAACGGATGAATTCAGCTTTTCCGATATCACCGGAAGCGAGTAACGGCTGGCTCAAGTCGAGTTCTTCACGCACCAAGCGCAGGCTGTCCTCAAGGGCACTCAGCTCGGATCTAATGGCTTGTTTGCGGCGCTGGTAGAGCTCGCTCTGATTGATGACAAAGGCGGGATGTGCTTTGACCGACGCGGGAAAAATGAGCGGCCGGTTAAAGACTTCCGCCTGTAAGCGAATCAGCGCCGCCTTGAGCGCTGCGACCTTGGCTAGACTGTCCTGCTGCGCGGCATCCGCCTGACTACGATTAAGCCTTGCGAGAATCTGGCCTTTAACGACGCGATCACCTTCTTTGACCAGTAGAGCTTCAATCACGCCATCGTTGGCCGATTGGATAACTTGGGTACGCGAGGTGGCGATGACTTGTCCCTGAGCACGGGCGATCTGGCTGATATGCGACACACCGGCCCAGATAATTAGGACGATGAAAATGACGAATCCCAGATAGATGATTTGTTTTCCGCTATGTGCGGATGTTTTTTGGTTCATGCGGGGGCTCCGGGTTGTGGTCCGCCGATTATGCGAACTTCACGGACTGTGGGTGGGGCGTTAGGCGGGTTAGGCGGGTTAGGTGGTTGGGTCGGTTGATTGTTGCCTTGGCGTAGCTTTTCAAGAACAGCGTCACGTGGCCCATCCATGGCGATGCCACCAGGCACGAGAATAATGATGCGGTCAACCAGCCCTAATAGCACCGGTTTGTGCGTTACCAAAATAAGGGTTTGATCCGTTTTAATGGCCTGACGCAAGGTCTGTAGACTGTGTTGTTCGATATGTTCATCCATTGCCGCCGTAGGCTCGTCAAGCAACCATATATCGGGTTTTGAGAGCAACAGTCGGGTCAGCGCTATAAGCTGTCTCTGGCCGCCAGAAACCCCTGTTCCGCCCTCTGCAATGGGCATATCCAGCCCCTTGGGGTGAGCCGCGATCAGTGCCGAAAGCCCGGTGGCTTGGCAGGTTTTAAGGACGTCTTCGTCTTCAATGCCGGACAACCCCGTGACAAGATTTTCACGCAAGGTGCCAGATAAAAGTTTGACTTCTTGAGGGAAATAACCAAGCCGTTCGCTCAGGTGCGAACGGGCAATTTGCTGAATATCTAAGCCATCAAGGTGAATCTTGCCCTTTTGGCAATGGTACAGACCCGCCAGTAGTTTGAGCAAGGTGCTCTTGCCCGCGCCAACTTGGCCGAGAATGGCTACTTTTTCACCCGCTCTGATGTGTAGACGCTCGACCGCTAAGGTGTCTGGCCGTCCTCGGTAGGTGAACCGCATTTCGCTGAGCTGGAATTCGCCATAGATGATTTCAGGTGTCAGCGGGCGTTCTATGTCGTGGTTGTCAGACTGTAGATCAAATACTTTTTCCAGTCCCTCCAACGCCGCGCGAGCATGGGCCCACTGTACTACCAACCCTGGTAAGGTTGCCACCGGAGCCAGTACACGCCCGGACAAAATCGAGCAAGCAATCAAGCCGCCCATGGTTAAGTTGGTGGTGGTTGAGGCCTCCCAAGCCCCCGCCGCTACCAGAAGTGCGTAACTGATTTGCTGTATGAAGGCGGCAAAGTACGCAGATTGTTCACTGTAATGACGAATCTTGATGTCGTCATTAATCGCTTGCCGATTAACGGCATCCCAGCGTGCGAGTTGTTGCCAGCCGGCACCTTGGGCTTTGATCGATTCGGCATTCTCGATGGTTTCTACGAGCAAGCCAAGCTTGCGATTGGAGGCCGCTGTCAAGGTCTTGGCGTGCTCATTGATGTTTCGTCGGTAATACAGCCCAACACTTATCGCGAGGAAGAAGAAAATAGCTGGGACTAGCGCCACGTGAAATCCAGCGATCGCGGCGATAACCAGCAGGAAAAGTAGGGCAAACGGGGCATCCACGGCCATAAAAAGGGTCGCTGCTGAAGCAAAAGAACGAATGGTTTCATAGCTTCGAATTTGCCCAGAAAGGCTGCCAATACTGGCCGGAAACTGATCCATGCGGATCCCCAGTAGGCGTGCATAAATGGCATGAGATAGCTCAAGATCCATACCCTTGATAGAGTGTTCAAGAATCGCTGAACGCGCCATTTTAACCACCATCTCGAGAATCATGGAGATGCATACGCCAGTGGTCAAAACAACCAGAGTGGAAACGCCCTGAGTCGGAATGACTCGATCATAAACTTGCATACTGTAGAGCGAAGAGCCAAGTGCCAGCAGATTGGCGAGCAATGAACCGCTCGCGGCCTGCAAGAACAAATTTTTACGCGCTAATAGCGTGCTGCGAAACAATTCAAAAGCCGAAATGCGCCCCTGATTCCCATTGTTGGCGGCCACCAAAGAGGCAATCTCAGCATCTTCGGGCAAGAGGTTGATGCGCCGACGCCCCGATGGGGTATCGAGCAACCACCCTTCTGGCTCGGTTTTGGCATAAAGAATGCCCCAACCCATACCGGGCAAGCGCACCACGGCGGGCAAGGAGTCGGGTGCCGTTTCGGCACGCCAATGGGGGGGGACCAGTTGAATTATTTTAAATAATGCTTCTATGACATATTTTTCTCTGGACAGTACGACCTCCAAGGACTCTTCCCCAGTGCTTGGTGTGGCCATAGCGAATGCAGACTGCAATCGTTCTATTTCTCGCCTCGGAGGCTTGCGTGCATCGCTGCAATAGTGATTGCAGCGGCGTCCCAGCCAATCGAGTGTGTCTTTAGTTAGTGCGCTCATTGTTGATTCATTGCCTCAGTGCGATACCAGTCATGCGAACCGCTGTGTAAGGTTAAACGGTAAGCTGAAGCAGCAACTTGCGCTTCAATGTCGGCCAAGCTTATTTCCGCTTGGGTCAGTTCTCGTGCCGCATTAAGTACATCAAGCCAACTGCGCTTGCCCGCTACAAATAGTCGGGCATAAGAAGCGAGTACGTCGTAGGCCGATTTGCGTGTGCTGTTAATTTGAACTCGTCGGGCGCTACCTGTACGGTAGTCTTCATAATCGGAAACGATGGCGTTTATCATATCGCGCCTCACACTTTCTCGTGAATCAAGCATACCGGCTGCACGCGCCTCCGACGCTTCTATGTTCGACATGAGCGATAGTCCTGCGCCAGGCGATGCTTCAACATTGAGCATTAACAGGTTGTCGGTTATGGATCGCGATTTCGTAAGCTTTGTCGCGGGATAATCGTAGGTGTTGGTTTCGCTACGCAGACTGATGGTTGGCCACATTGAGGCTGTTCGCAGAGCGACATCATTTTTCGCCGTTTCTACATCGGCATCGATGCGACGCAAGGCCGGATAGTTAGCTTCAGCCTTGGCAATCAGTTCGTCCAATGCGGGTATTTCGGCATGGCTGCCCGGGTCTGGTCGGGCAAGGCTATCTGGTCCAAGGGTTTTGCCCGTCATTTGCGAAAGCCGCGACAGGGAATTACGTAACAAAGATTCGGCAAAAGTGAGGTCGGCCTGCGTTTGAGCCAGACGGGAATTAACCAATTCAAGATCAACTTCAGCCGAGACGCCGCCTTCGATGCGGCGTCGAATGCTCTTGGCTTGCTCTTCATGGAAATGAAGCGACTGACGAAAAGCGTCTATTCGTCCGGCTGCCTGCAGCCACCCCTGATAGGCTGAAGTGACGTTCACGGCTAGCGAATGCTGGGTTTCGGTGATCGACATATCAACCGATCGAGCTTGTGAACTGGCTTTGTTCAAACCGGCATCAAGGCGTCCCCCCGCCCATAGCGGCTGTTGCAGAACCATACTCGTGGTAGAAATCATGCCATTAATCTGTGATGCTTTGTCATTGCTGCGTGCGGAAATTGAAGGCGTGGGAAAATATTGCCAGCGCGCCGTCTGGACATCGGCCTCAGCCGCGTTGAAATCCGCTCTTTTAGCACTAATTGCCGGATGAGTGCTAATTGCCAGTCGAACCAAATCGTCAAGTGTCAGTCGTCCGGATGGTACCGATAAAGGATTGTCGCTCATGACCGTCGGCGACAACGCATCCGATTTCTTAATTAAAGGCTCTGGGGTTGAACCCCCTATTTCCTCCGCAGAAAGTCTTTCCAAGATTTCTTGTGAGAGCACTTGCGGTATCGCGCTACCGGCCCCGAACAGACCGGCGGATAACCAAGCTACTGCAACAACATATGAATATTTCATGTGTCGACTCCTCAAAAGTGATTTATCAGTATATCACAGGTCAAGTTAAATTACACCCATAAACAATTGGTTTAACTGGTTAACTGGATTTTAATAATGCAGAAATCTACCAATACGGGGCTATTTTATATGAACTGAAATATTTTTTGTTCCCAGCAAAAAAACGCCGGGTGAAGTTACCGCAAGAGTCTGCGCTATATTGAAAGTTTGCCTGTCGGCGACAGGTCGCCAAGCTTTGCCACACGGGCATTCGGTACGAGATCAAACGCTCAATGCGACCAACGCAACTAAAAACTGGCGCATTCATGCCGAATTTGCTCAGCGTCTGATCGCACAGACCTTACAGAACAGTGTTCTTATTTAAGCCCTCAAGGCACTTTTAATCGGCTTTATTGTCCGAGTTGTCTAATAAATTTATTCTAGTCATTTACAAGGAGCCAACACATGAAATCACCGATCAACGCTGAAGTCTTACCGTTTGATGCAACTGCCTTTCATAACGGAAAGTTTATAGACGTTTCCGACGCCGATCTGCGTGGCAAATGGTCGATTATTTTCTTTTATCCCGCTGACTTTACCTTTGTTTGCCCGACAGAACTCGGTGATCTGGCAGACCACTATGAAGAATTCAAAAAGCTAGGGGTAGAAATTTACAGTGTGTCTACGGACACTCATTTCACACATAAAGCTTGGCACGATAGCTCCGACAGCATTCGTAAAATTGAGTATGTGATGATTGCTGATCCGACGGGACGTATCTGCCGGAACTTTGGCGTGATGATTGAAGAAGTCGGCTTGGCCGAACGCGGCACTTTCGTTATCGATCCGCAAGGCAGAATCCAGATTGTTGAAATCAACGCCAGCGGGATTGGTCGTGACGCCTCTGAATTGTTGCGAAAAATTCAAGCGGCGCAGTACGTGGCGGGGCATCCAGGAGAAGTTTGTCCAGCCAAGTGGCATGTAGGCGATGCGACGTTGGTTCCATCGCTTGATTTGGTCGGAAAAATTTGAACCGAGGCACACCATGCTCAAAGTCCTCAAGTCTTTTTTCGACAAACGGCAAAGTGCACGGGTGATTGACGCTGGGCTGGTCGCGCAGTTGACGGTTCATCTGGAGAAGCTCAAGTCCCCGGTTGAACTGGTCGCCTCGCTTGATGACTCCATTAAGTCACACGAGTTGCGTGCCTTTCTTGCCGAGATCGCGATACTCTCCGATAAAATTCGGCTTTGCGAGGAGGGAAATGAAGGCCGAAAACCCTCATTTTCGCTAGGACGACCGGATGAACCAGCACGCATTCGTTTCGCTGGAATACCGTTGGGGCAAGAATTTACCTCTCTGGTGTTGGCTCTGCTACACACGGGCGGTCATCCGCCTAAAGTAGAGGCCAATGTTATTGAGCAAATCCGTGCCATTAGGGGAACATTTAATTTTGAAACCTATATGACTTTGTCTTGTCACAATTGCCCGGATGTCGTGCAGTCGCTCAACCTGCTCGCGGTTGTCAATCCAAATATCAGTCACACCATGATTGATGGCACGCTTTTTTTGAGCGAAATTGAACAGTTCAAAATAAAAGTCGTCCCGACGGTCTATTTGAATGGTCAATTTTTTGACCAAGGGCGCAAGACGGTTGAAGAATATCTGGCAAAAATTGGCACTGAACTCGCAAACTAAATGGTCTCGATAATTCCACATCATTACGTAAAAGGAGGGGAGGGTGCTTGACAACACCGTGCTTGTGCAACTGAAAACGTATCTTGAAATGCTTCAGGCTCCGGTTGAGATCGTGGCTTCGCTTGACACCAGTGACACGTCACAGGAAATGCGCTCGATGCTCGATAGCATCGCCAGGGTCTCGCGAAAAATACACCTTCGATACGATGGTGATCATGCACGAAAGCCCTCTTTTTCACTGGGTGTGCCCGGAGAGACCGCTCGTATTCGGTTTGCTGCGTTGCCGATGGGGCACGAATTCACTTCTTTAGTCCTCGCCTTACTTCAAACCGGGGGACATCCGCCAAAGCTCGAGCCGGAGGTCGTAGACGAAATTCGCTCGATACGCGGTTCCTACCATTTTGAGACCTTCATTTCGCTGTCGTGTCACAACTGTCCTGACGTGGTTCAGGCGTTAAATTTTTTGGCTATTCTCAACCCCGGCATTAGCCACACAATAATCGATGGCATGTTGTTCAAGAGTGAAATCGAGCAACATCAAATCATGGCGGTGCCGACGATCCATCTGAACGGTGAATTTTTCAGTCAGGGGCGTAAAACGGTTGAAGAAATCATTGCCCGAATCGATACCAGTGTTGTCGCCCGTGAAGCTGGAAAGATTAGTGCCAAGCCGGTTTTTGATGTGTTAGTTGTTGGTGGTGGGCCAGCAGGTGCAAGCGCTGCGATTTTCGCGGCGCGTAAGGGAGTAAAAACCGGCGTGATTGCTGAGCGCTTTGGTGGTCAGGTATTGGATACTCAAACCATCGAAAACTTTATTTCTCTCAAAGAAACCAATGGTGCAAAGCTCGCCGCCGAGTTGGAAGAGCACGTCCGAGACAATGACGTCGATATCATGACTCTGCAAAATGTAGTTACGCTGACACAAGGGGCGAATGGCTTAAGCGAAATTCGCACGGCGAGCGGGGCAGTGCTCAAGAGTCGGACGGTGATTATTTCGACGGGCGCACGCTGGCGAGAAATGGGCATTCCTGGCGAGAAAAAATACCGAGGACGAGGCGTGGCGTACTGCCCACATTGCGATGGCCCGTTCTTCAAAGGCAAGCGCGTGGCGGTGATCGGTGGCGGCAACTCGGGGGTTGAAGCCGCGATTGACCTTGCTGGGGTCGTCGCCCACGTCAGCTTGATCGAGTTTGACACCGCGCTGCACGCAGATGCCGTATTGCAGAAGAAACTGCATAGCCTACCGAATGTCGAAGTAATCACGGGGGCTCAGACCACTGAAGTGATAGGCAACGCTGAAAAAGTCGTTTCCCTCCTTTATCGTGATCGTGCAAGCGGCGAGGTGCGGCCTGTCGAACTAGAAGGTATTTTTGTACAGATTGGCTTGATCCCGAATACGGATTGGCTCAAGGGAACGCTTGCGCTATCGCCTAGCGGTGAAATTGAAATAGATGCCCGTGGACAAACCTCGCTCCCCGGTGTTTTTGCCGCCGGCGATTGCACAACAGTGCCCTACAAACAGATCATCATTGCCATGGGAGAAGGTGCCAAAGCCTCAATTGCTGCCTTTAATCATCTGGTTCACCATTCGCATGCCGCGTAAATCCCCGTCGTTTCCTTTTTGCGCGTAACTATTCAGCATGTTCTGCGAGCGGTAAGGGTGTTGTTTAGTCGGTTGTCGGAGAGCGAATAAATGGTGTTACGGTATTAGACTGTTTGCGTTTCGAAGAATTGACCCCGCCGGTTGTTGCTCCTTTGATTCGAGTTTATCCCAGCCAAGCACGTAAGCCATACCCTTTACCGAGACTCCTTAATCACCCGGTTATTCACGCCTTGTATCGGGCGTGCATTGTTTTTGTAGCGGGTGGCGAACCCCGCCAGTTGTTCTTTGGATACCTGCATTGGTGTTTTGAGGACTAGCCACAGCACGCCTTCGGAGCACGGCGGTGTCGTCAGCGAACCAAAGAAGGTGTAGTAGCTACGTTTGCTAGGCAGCAGCAGGTTAGGGTCAATCTGAACTTCGTTACGGACAAGCGGTTTTTCTGTTTCCAGCGGCAGGTGCGTCCATAGGGTGCGGATCAGGCTATGTTCTTTTCCCGCGTCTAATAACACCGCGACCACAGCCAATTTACCGTCTTTGGATTGGTGCACTAGGTGTACGACCATGTCATAAATTTTGCCGTTGATTTTTTCTTCACTGGGTTTGTGAAAGTGAAACTGGATGAGTTCGTAGGTCTCGCCTTCGACCGTGATATTTCCCGCGTCGGGGGTATCAACCTGGATGCTGTGCCCGTTATCAATAATCGACAGCGGGACTGTTTTGTAGGCAAAATTAATGGCTGGCAAATCGGCTTTGACGGTGTTTCGGATGTCGATTGGGGTTTGCCGTTGCCCTTGGCTGCAAACGGCGTAATCTTTGCTCAGGCTGCCCCATTTTTCGGCTCCGGTGGTTCCGCTATAGCTCCAAGGCGCAGGCGGCGGGGGGGGCGGCGGGGGCGCTTCCTGCGTTTTTTTGCCTTTTTTCGATTTGACGGGCGAATCTTTGAGTTCGATTACGGGTTCGGGTACTGGCGGTGGGGGGGTGACCACGGCGGGTTTCGGTTTTTTGCGGCAGGCATAGTTGAAAACAGTTTCCAATACGCTATCGGGGATCAGCGGTTGGGCTTCCCTCGCCTCAAGGGGTTCACTTTTTAGTTCAATGCCATCCGATGTCGCAAAGGTTTGCTGGAGGGGCGTGACTAAGCGCTTATCGCATTGAAATTCAGTCAGGGCGCTGCGTCGGCTAAAGGAAAATGCGCCGGAATCGAGGAGGATTGGGCTGGCGTAAATTTCCCGATGCCAGAGGCGCATCCGATCCTCATTGACCGTTGTTATGCCGTCTGAAATGACCTCTATTTTTACTTTACCTCGATGACTAAGCGCCACCCACTTGGCGGCCAGCGCGGGCGTGGGAAGAAGAAAAATTGAGAGCAGGATAATCGTTAGCCGTTTGCTGTGCATGGTTGATCCGATAAATTCAAGGCGGCAGAAAATGAGGAAAGAAGCCGTAATGTTTAATGTTAGCTGCAAAATCCGTGTTGAGGATTAAATGGAGGTTAGAATTATTGATTGCCTGAACTGATTTTTTCAGTCCTCATCTTTGACGTGTTTTTTGGAGAGTGCCATGCCTTTATTTTTGAATGAATCCGAAGTCGCTCAATTGCTAACCATGCCCTTGGCGATTGAGGCGGTTGAACTAGCGCATCGTGAGCTGTCGTTGGGCAAAGCCGTTGATGTGCCGCGCCAACGGACGCGAATGCCGCAGACCGCCTTGCATATTCTGCAAGGCGCTTTACCGGGGTTAGATGCCATGGGTTATAAGGCTTACACCAGTAATCGTTCTGGCCTTCGGTTTTTGGTTCATGTCTTCCATGTTTCGAGCGGCGCGTTGCGCGTTGTGCTCGAAGCTAATCTACTCGGGATGATCCGTACCGGTGCGGCTTCGGGGGTTGCGACCCGCTGGCTGGCCCGCCCGGATGCCGAAATTCTGGGCGTTTTTGGTGCGGGTTGGCAAGCTGAAGGCAATATCGAGGCCATTGCGGCGGTTCGACCTTTGCGTCAGGTCAAGGTTTATGCCCGCAAAGCCGACAAATTGGCCGTCTTCTGTAAAAAAATGGCTGAACGTTTGAATATTGAGGTCGTTGCCGCCGCGTCGCCAGAAGACACGGTGCGTGGCAGCGACATTATCAGCACCATCACCACCTCGGCCACGCCACTGTTTGACGCCGCTTGGTTGTCGCCCGGAACGCATATCAATGCCGCCGGTTCCAATTCGTTGATTCGATGCGAAATTGGCGAAGATGTGCTGAAAGTGTGTCGTCCGATTGTCGTTGATAGCGTCGAAACGGCGCTAAAAGAGGCGGGCGATTTACTGCCATTACTTGAAAAGGGGCGACTCAGCGAGCGTCAAATGATCGA
This sequence comes from uncultured beta proteobacterium, assembly GCA_903916205.1. Lineage (GTDB taxonomy): Bacteria > Pseudomonadota > Gammaproteobacteria > Burkholderiales > Rhodocyclaceae > Propionivibrio. The sequence continues at coordinate 379 of CAIWVX010000042.1, read as the reverse complement.
ACTCGGCGACATCATCATCGGCCAACATCCGGGCCGCAAAAACCCCGACGACATCACTCTTTTTGAGTCACAAGGCATGGCGATACAAGATATTGCACTCGCCGTTCGACTGGAAGCCCTCGCTCGTGAACGTGGCCTAGGCGTTGAGTTGCCTTACGGCGCGTGATTCTGGATCGCCGAGGCTTTGCACAGAACGGCGAGCGTATCCAACTTATGCAATCAGCGTAGGCGATAGCCCTCTTTAATGCGCCCAATGCTCAGAATCTGAGCCAAAGAAGTACAAATTGGTCTATACTTCCGCGCTGTCGGGGCGTAGCGCAGCCCGGTAGCGCACTAGTCTGGGGGACTAGTGGTCGCAGGTTCGAATCCTGTCGCCCCG
>CAIWVX010000041.1 GCA_903916205.1 uncultured beta proteobacterium | reverse complement strand
GGACGCGGCCGCGAAGCCATAGGCGCGGTTCCCAAGGAAAATCTGGTTCATGTAGATTTCCAGTATCTGATCCTTGCTCAGCATGTGCTCGAGCTTGAATGTGAGCAAAATCTCATAGATCTTGCGGGTAAAGGTTTTCTCCGAAGACAGGTACACATTGCGTGCCACTTGCATCGTGATGGTCGAGGCACCCTGACTCTTCATTTTGCCCACGTTGGCAAGACCAGCGCGTAAAACGCCAAGGTAATCCACGCCGCCGTGCTGGTAAAAGCGCGCATCCTCAATAGCGAGCACAGCATTCGTCATCACCTTGGGGATTTCATTGATGGGCGTCAGGTTGCGGCGTTCTTCGCCGAACTCTCCTACCAGGTCGCCCTCTTCAGAAAAGATGCGCAGCGGTAGTTTGGGTCGGTAATCCGACAGATCCGATATGTCAGGAAGGTTGGGAAACGCGACAGCAAGCGCCAGCCCAATAGCAATGACTATCGACACTGCTCCCGCTGCCACCAGTCCGACCATCCGCAAAACCAGGCGAAGCAACCAGTGCCTGGTAGGGCGTTGTTGAACAGGAGGCTTGTCTTTTCGATCAGAGGTTGAGGGCATAAAAATCTTCGTAAGGTCGCGCCATCATTATAAAAACGACCCATTTCGCTCAGCACTACGCCACCGACCCGCATTGTTGCCGCTAAATTTGTGAGCGTCTGCATTCCGGCAACTAAACACGCTTTGCGTTTAGAACGTCTGCTTTTGGCAACGATGGAAATCCCTTGAATGAGAAAAAACCTTTGCGGGACAAGGAGCTTACTGATAGCATTGAAGTGATTTCTCAAGTATGCCGGAGCTTTTCCGATCTGTTTCAGGGGATAGATTTGATCTCATTGGGGTCTTTTTTTAGTCGTCAGCCCGCGCCCATGCTAGGGTTGGACATTAGTTCTTCCAGTGTCAAATTGGTCGAACTTGGGCGAGACAAGGCTGGCAATCTGGTGCTGGAACGTTGTGCGATTGAACCGCTGGAGCGGGGTTGGATCACTGACGGCAATATCGAAAAATTCGATGAAGTGGCGCAGGCCTTGCGGCGCCTGGTCAAAAAGAGTGGCAGCAAAACAAAAAATGTGGCCATGGAGCTTCCGCCCTCGGCAGTAATTACCAAGAAAATTATCTTGACAGGAGGGATGTCGGACCTCGAGCTAGAGCAGCAGGTTGAAACCGAGGCCAACCAATACATTCCGTTTCCTTTGGATGAGGTGAGCCTGGACTTTTGTGTCATTGGCCCGAGTACTACTTCCGCCGGTGATGTTGAGGTGTTAATCGCTGCTTCGCGTCGCGAAAAGGTGCAGGATATTCAGGGCTTGGCCGAGGCAGCCGGGTTAACGCCCGTGGTTGTCGATGTGGAGTCCTATGCGTCACGACTCGCGGCGGGGCGACTAATCGAAAATTTGCCGGAGAAGGGCGCTGGTTTGATTGTCGCGCTCTTTGAAGTTGGGGCACTTACGACCAGCATGCAGGTGTTGCGCGATGAGGAGGTGCTCTACGATCGCGACCAGGCTTTTGGTGGAGCGCAACTGACGCAGTTGATTGTGCGGCAATATGGTTTTTCTCAGGAAGAGGCCGAAAACAAGAAGCGAAGTGGCGAGCTCCCAGAAGATTACGAGTCGGCCGTCTTGAAACCCTTTATTGAAACGATGGTGCAGGAGTTGGGGCGTGCGTTGCAGTTTTTCTTCACCAGTACGCCGCACAACAAGGTGGATTACGTCATGCTGGCGGGCGGTTCGGCCGCATTGCCGGGGCTGACTGCTGCAGTTACGCAGCACACCACTTTCCCCTGCAGTTTGCTCAACCCGTTCGACGGCATGGAAATAGGTGAAGGCGTGCGTTTGAAACGGATGACGCGTGAAGCGCCTTCGTACCTTACGTCCTGTGGTTTGGCTTTGCGGAGGTTTTCGCAGTGATTTTGATCAACCTGCTTCCGCACCGCGAGGTTGCACGAAAGCGCCGTCGCGATATTTTCAATTTTTCCCTGGGTGCATCTGCACTTGCAGGCGGGCTGATCGCGGGCATGGTATTTTTGTGGTTTCAGGCAGCGATCTCTTCGCAGCAGGGAACCAATGGGGTGTTGGAGTCCGAGATAAAGAAACTTGAGGCTCAGATCGCAGACATCGTTGGACTGGAGTCCGAAATCGCTGCGCTGCGTGCGCGTCAGCAGGCGGTGGAGGATTTGCAATCGGACCGCAATTTACCCGTGCACCTTTTGACCGAAGTTGTAAATCAGTTGCCTGATGG
>CAIWVX010000040.1 GCA_903916205.1 uncultured beta proteobacterium | reverse complement strand
GCAAGCGTTTCCGCGCAGCACCTATGTAACCCCCGAAAATGCTACACACAACCAACTGAATCTATTCGATTTTTAACCGGACAGCAGTGATGTTCTATACAATTCCAATCGCGGAGCTTGGGTCGAATTTGAATCCGCGCTTTTATTCGCTATTTGACGAACAGCTTTTTTCTTTCGGTAGAAACTCAATTTAGCCGAGCTAGCGATGGAATAACATCACGCGTAAAACATAATGTATCAAGCAAAAACCGCCGCCCATAACGCTTTTACCGCTTCGATACGGTGGATATGTGCGGCGCGTTCAACATGTGCTCCTCGGGTGCCATTTAGCCGGAAGGCGTGTTGTATGCGGCGGAATTCGCGGTAGGTGTCACGCACCGGGGCGGTCAGTGTGGGCGACATGAGACCGAGTTCGCTGGCGAGGCCGAGCAAGGCGATGTTGCCGAGATTGGCGCACAGGCATTCGTGTGTGTGGGCGTAACCGAGCACTATGTATTGAACGATGAATTCGACATCAATCAAGCCACCGGGGTCTTGTTTGAGATCGAAAAATTCTTCACTGTTCGAAGCGTGGCTGTCGAGCATGCGTTTGCGCATTTCAAGAACGTCAGTGCGCAGCTTGAGTAGGTCACGCGGCTGCCGCAAAATTTCGATGCGGATGGCTTCAAACTGTGCTCCCAGCTCAGGATCGCCAGCGCAAAAACGGGCTCGGGTCAGCGCTTGATGTTCCCATGACCAGGCTTTTTCGAGCTGGTAATCACGAAACGATTCGATTGAATTGACCAGCAATCCGGCGTCGCCATTGGGGCGCAAGCGGGTGTCGATTTCAAACAGAATACCCGCCGAGGTCTGGCTCGCCATCCAACTACTCATACGTTGGCCGAGGCGGGCATAGAGTTCACCGATGCCCGGTTCCGCGTCGTTATGTAGAAACACCAAATCAAGGTCGGAGCCGTAGGCGAGTTCTTTTCCGCCGAGTTTGCCGTAGGCGATAACGGCAAATTTGGGCGGCTTTTCGGGGGCCGGGTGGCGATTTTTCAGCTTGTCCCAACATAAATCGAGGCTGCTTTGCACCACGATGTCAGCCAGTTGAGTCAGGTGATCGGCCAAGCGTTCGACGGTTTGCAGACCGGCAATGTCTTGCGCCAAGAGACGAAAAACCTGCGCGTGATGGGCCTCGCGCAAAATATCCATCTCGCGTTCCGTGTCGCCAGCGACATCGTTCAGGCGATGGTTCACCCCTTCGCGGAAACTGACCCAGTCGGTGGCGATTTCATAGAGGCTCGGATCAAGGACCTCATCAAGCAGAATCGGATGCTGAGTCAGATAGGTCGCGGCCCAGGCCGAACTGCCGATAATCTCGGCGACTTTATTGAGCGTCTGCGGGTATTGCTGGAGGAGTGCCAGATAAGCCCCTCGACGGCTGATCGTTTCAAAAAAAGCCAGTCCGCGCTGCCAGGTGGCATCAGGCAACGGAGTCGCTACAGCCGCTTCAATCAGGCGCGGCCCGAGAGGGTCGAGGCGTTCGCAATTCGGTGCCGGGAGTTGCTGATATTTGGCGCTCTGACGAAAATTGTGCAATCGTTCGAGCATAGCTTTGGGCTGTTTAAAGCCGAGGTTGGAGAGAATCTCCTGCGCCTCGTCGCCGTCAATTTGCTCAAGCCATAAACCAGCCAAAGCGTGTGTGCCTTCTTCTGGATTGGAGAAAATGTCCTCAAAATGTTTGGACACCCGCTGGCGGTGTAGGTCAAGAACCCCCAGCAGCGCAGGCCAGTTGGCAAGATCGG
>CAIWVX010000039.1 GCA_903916205.1 uncultured beta proteobacterium | reverse complement strand
GGAGTACCTTAGAGTACATTTTCTCAAAAATGTTCAAAAAGTTTATATACACAAGCACCCGGACATTTTCGTATAAAAAACCAATTTGCGTAAGCCCACGTATCAACGATCGGTTGCGGGTCATGTGATGCGCATTAAGACCGCAACGCTTAGCTTTTTACAGCATTTTAACGCTCAATCCAGTCAATGATCGGTTGCCATTGTTCCCTATCTTTTTCGGCCCGTGCGGGCGAAAGATCAAAGAGTGTCATGCCACTGGCGGCGACCTGAACGTAAAGCTGTGTATCGCGCAGACAGGTGAGCACCGGTAAGTCGTAGGATGAAAGAAAGCGGTCTAATTCACTCGCCGCACGAGTTCGTACATCAACGCGCATACCTACCACGGCCACAAAAACTTTTTCTTTGCGTACGGCCTTTTCTTCAAGCAGAGTTTCGAGAAAAGAACGGGTGGCGAGGATGTCAAACAGCGAAGGCTGGACGGGGACAATCACCCGATCAACCTGTTTTAGAATCCGCTCAAGCGCCTTGCCGCACAGCCCCGCCGGAGTATCCAAAACGACGTGGGTCGTGGCCTTGGGTGGCCGAGCCGGTTGGTCTTTCTTCAGATCCCAACTGCGGATGGGCGGCAGAGTTTCCGGGCGAATTTTTAACCAGTCAAGCGCCGAGTGCTGGCGGTCGGTATCACCGAGCATCACTTGATGTCCGCAGCGGGCAAGATAACCGGCTAAGTTGGTTGCCAGTGTCGATTTTCCCGAACCGCCTTTGGGATTGGCTACAAGAAAGGATTTCATGGTTTTTTCTCGGGAGCAGGCCCGTATTCAAGATGCTTCAGTTTTTTTCTGACGAGGTTAATGTGTTCGCTTAGCGTATAAAGCAAATCAGTGAAGGCCAGAGGAATCTTGCGAGCATTGGCGTCTTCCTCAATTCGGTCAAGCCGCTGCAGATAATCGGCATAACGTGACGCATCGTAATGTTGGCGCAAATCGTTCTCCAGAAACTTTAAATCGCCATAACAACGAAACAGCTTGGAACGAACCCGCCAAGTATAAACAACCGGAGCCAGCCTGAGCAACGGTATGAGCAAGACCAGAAAGGGAAGGATCAGCACAAATAGTCGCTCAACCAGAACGGCCATCCAGAACGGCAAGTAGTGTTGCAGGAAGGGCGGCCCGGATTTGAAATAACGCTCTGATTCGTCAGCCAAGATAAAACTCTGATCTTTGTAGGACGGAAATTCACCTGGACGCTGAAAAAATCCGTTTTTGCCGTTCACTTCGGTCATGGCTTGAAGCAGGAGACTCGCTAAAGCCGGGTGTAAATCATCACGGACAACGACATTCGCGGTAGTCGAAAGAAGAAACGTATCTTTGGGCGGCCGATCGTGGACAAAATCGAGTACGCCACGCGGCAAAATAACTTTGGAAAGAAAAGGGAATCGCCGCAAATAAGCGTCGGCCCGACTAAAACTCATGACCTTGATATCAGGTAAATGCAGCATTTTTTGTACGGCAGGGGCATCCACCGACGAGACGATCATGACCGCATCGACCTCCCCGCGTTGCAAGGCGTTGGCCGCCCCCGGCCCAGCCAATTGGACGAGGCCACTGCTGTTCTTGGCGATCCCGTTAGCTTCAAGCAAACGCGTCACGAGGCTGTAACTTCCGCTACCGTCCTTGCCGACAGCGATGCGCTTGCCTTTGAGTTGATGCAGTTCGTCGACTCGGCTTTCGTTACGATAAAACACCCACACCGGCTCATACGCCACGCTGCCTAATGAGCGCAGCTTACTTTCTTCGCCCGCTTTGAGTTCTTCCTGAACCCCGCCTTGGATGAAAGCAATGTCAACCTCACCTTCTTTAAGTCGTTGCAGATTTTCATGCGCCCCGGCGGAATTCTTGACATCCAGCGTAACCCCTTTGGTCACCAGAAGCGCCGCATAGCGTTTAGCATATTCGTAATACACCCCGGTCTCGGTTCCAGAGGAGATGCTGAGATGGCGTGATGGTGCCGGCTGAACAAACTGATAAGCAAAGATAAAACCAATCACCGTGACAAGAACCAGCGGCCAAATCGTCGCCATCAAGTCACTCAATGAAATCAGACGGACACGCAAAGTTTTCATCGTAAAACGGACTCCGTATTGAGTCTCTCTAACCCAACATCCTCAGTTACGAGCGCGTTCAAAAATGAGGTCTATGGTTTTAAGGGCAACGCTGATCGCGTTTATTTGCCGACGACAGCCACTCCGGCTTTCGCGACCTGTTCGTCTTGGAAGGCTTGCACGCCAGAGACGCCTACCGCGCCAATCGTTTCGCCATTAATGACAATCGGTACGCCGCCCTGCATAAACACATAACCCGAGGCCGAAAGCAGCGCTGTACGCCCCTTGGCAATCGCTTCCTCTAAAACCCCCGAAGGCCGACGGAAAAGCGCCGCCGTTTTGGCCTTGCCGATCGCAATTTCAACACTCGGACGCTGAGCGTTATCCATCCGTTCAAGCGACAGCACGGCACCGGCATCATCGACCACGACAACCACCACTGACCACCCATTTTTCTTCGCTTCCTCGACCCCGGCAGCGACCGCTTTCTTAGCCTCAGCAAGCGTCATCGCCTTGCGGTCGACGAATTGCGCCTGAGCAGAAGAACCAATGAAAATGAAGACAAAAGCAAATAAACCAGCCATCCAATTTTTGAATTTCATGAGTCACCTCCTCAGTATTCGCTGCGGCACATGCCGATCACGCGCTATCAGTATAACCTGATGGCCACTTAAGCGGCCTTCGCCTTTTATGCGTAAGCAATCAAGCGGTTTGCCCTAGCAGCAACCCGATTGTGGCGCTAGAATGAATCTTCTTTCAGATTTGAAAATGATTCGGGGCGACATGTTCAGCATTGATCTTCGTAAAATTTACTCGTTTTCTCCTGTCGAGCCCGCGCCCGATCCGCAGAATCTGCCTGCGTCAAGTGACATTTACTACGAATGTCTGGAGTGTAAGACGGTGTTAAATTCGGTTCCGCACATCAAGTGCGCTTGCCAATGCGGCAATCTGAAAGGGGGCTCGGGTAAGACCTGCGTCGATAAGCCAGAACAAGTTCGTGTCGTTAAAGGCAAGTTGAAGTAGGTTTTGAAGTAGATTTTACTCGCACGAGTGTTTCTGTCTTACGCTTGTACTGGCCTTGCCAGTTATACCCAGTCGCGAGGCACGAGCAGCTCGTAGAGTTTAGCTTCCGCCGTGCCGCTTTCTGGCGTCCAGTCGTAGCGCCATTTAACCACCGGCGGTAGTGACATCAAGATCGATTCGGTGCGTCCGCCGGATTGCAGCCCAAACAGGGTGCCGCGATCCCAAACTAGATTGAATTCAACATAGCGTCCACGCCGGTAGGCCTGAAAGTCGCGCTCGCGTTCGCCAAAGGGGATGTCCTGGCGTCGGGCGATGATCGGCAGATAGGCGTCGTTAAAGGCGTTGCCGACGGCCTGGGTCAGGGCAAAACAAGAGTCGAAGCCGCCTTCACTGAGATCGTCGAAAAAAATGCCGCCGACGCCCCGAGCTTCGTTTCTGTGCTTGAGGTAGAAATACTCGTCGCACCATTTTTTGTAGCGGGGATAAACCTCCGGCCCAAACGGTGCTAGCGCGGCTTTGCAGCGACCGTGGAAGTGGCGGATGTCTTCTTCAAACGGGTAGTAGGGCGTTAAATCCATGCCGCCACCAAACCAAGTGACCGGGGCTATACCGGGTTTGCTGACGATCAGGCAACGCACGTTCATGTGGGCGGTCGGGCAATAAGGATTGAGCGGGTGCAAAACCAGCGAAACGCCCATAGCCTCAAAAGCGCAGCCCGCTAGTTCTGGTCGTTTGACGGTGGCCGAAGACGGCAGTTGCGCCCCGTTGACATGCGAAAAAGCCACGCCAGCACGTTCAAAAACGCGTCCTTCTTCTAGGATGCAGGTCTGGCCGTTGCCACCTAGCACCTGGCCCGGCTCTTTTTCCCAAGGGACGGAAATAAAGCCCTTGCCGCCTTGGATGGCCTCGCCTTCGAGCGCTTCGATAGCCGTGACAATGCGCGTCTGCAGACCGGTGAAATAGTCTTTTAGAATACTGACTTGGATCATTGCCGCAACTCAGAGGCTGTGAAAAAAACATAAATCTTTACCACAGAGACGCCGAGGCAAAGAGGTTTCGCAGAGTAACTAGTTGAAAACAATGTGTGACCTCTGCGTGTCCTCTGCGTTTTCTCCGCGTCTCTGTGCCTCTGTGGTGGATGTTAAATTTTTCACAAGCGCTTAGCGTGAAATCGCACGATAGCCAATGTCACGGCGGTATTGCATCCCGTCGAAGTGAATCCCAACCAGAATGTCGTAAGCGTTTTTTTGCGCCTGTTTAACATTGTCACCTAGGGCCGTAACGCATAGCACGCGGCCACCGGCAGTGACAATTTTGTCGCCTTGCTCTGCCGTTCCCGCGTGGAAGATATGGGCGTCTTCGCCATCTTCAGGAAGTCCGCTGAGGGTGTCGCCCTTACGTGGGGTGTCCGGGTAATTAGCGGCCGCCAGAACCACGCCGAGGGCTACGCGACGATCCCATTCGGCTTCGATCTGGTCTAACTTGCCGGCTATGGCATGTTCGAGCAGCATCAGCAAATCGGTTTTAAGACGCATCATGATCGGCTGCGTTTCCGGGTCACCCATGCGGCAATTAAATTCGACGGTCTTGACCGATCCATCCTTGCCGATCATCAGGCCAGCATAGAGAAAACCAGTGTAGGGGATGCCGTCAGCCATCATCCCGCGTACTGTCGGCAGGATGATTTCACGCATGGCTTTGGCATGAATCGCCGGGGTCACCACCGGGGCTGGTGAGTAGGCTCCCATGCCGCCCGTATTGGGGCCGGTATCGCCGTCGCCGATACGTTTGTGGTCTTGACTGGAGGCCAGAGCCAGCACATTTTTGCCGTCGACCATGACGATGAAGCTGGCTTCTTCGCCATCAAGAAACTCTTCGATGACTACGCGTGCGGTAGCCGCATGGTTTACCACGCCGAGTTTGTTGCCGGACAGCATGTCGTCGATGGCGAGGTGCGCTTCGTCGAGTGTCATGGCGACGACGACGCCTTTGCCCGCCGCCAGACCATCGGCCTTAATGACGATCGGTGCACCCTGTTGTTCGACATAGGCGTGAGCGGCAATGGGATCGGTAAATGTGGCGAAGGCGGCGGTCGGGATTTTATGTCGGGCCATAAAACGCTTGGCGAAATCTTTTGAGCTTTCCAGTTGCGCGGCTTCTTTGGTCGGGCCAAAAATTTTCAGACCACGGGCGCGGAAAATGTTGACCACACCGGCGGCCAGCGGCCCTTCCGGGCCGACCAGTGTTAGGTGTATGCCTTCTTTTTCGGCAAAATCAGCCAGTGCCACCGGGTCGGTGATGTTGATATTCTCAAGCTCAGGTTCACGGGCAGTTCCCGCGTTACCGGGAGCGACATAAATTTTTTGTAGGCCGGATGTTCGGGACAAATGCCAGGCTAGCGCGTGTTCACGTCCACCGGAACCGATAACGAGTAATTTCATTGCAAACCTTTCACTACAAAGTCACCAAGTCACCAAAATGCACCAGAAAATTCTTTATCCATCGGGTGTCCTAGCGGCGAAGAATTAATGCCGGAAATGTCGTGCGCCAGTGAATACCATGACAATGCCGTGTTCGTTGGCCGCCGCGATCACCTCTTCGTCGCGCATCGAGCCACCGGGCTGGATCACGGCTTTGGCACCGGCTTCCGCGAGTACATCGAGTCCGTCACGGAAGGGGAAGAAGGCATCGGAGGCGACACAGGAATCGTTGAGCGCGAGTCCGGCGTTATGGGCCTTGATTACGGCAATCTTGGTTGAATCAACGCGGCTCATTTGACCGGCACCGACGCCGAGGGACATGCCGTTGCCACAAAAAACGATGGCGTTGGATTTAACAAACTTGGCCACACGGTAGGCAAACAGCAGGTCTTCGATCTGCGCAGCAGTAGGCGCCACCTTGGTTACGAGCTTGAGATCGGATGCTTGGACGTTGAACCTGTCCGGGGTTTGCACCAATAAGCCACCACCGACGCGCTTGAATTCATAGGCGTGATAGGTGTTGGAGAGCGGCAGTTCAAGCACGCGCAGATTCAGTTTTGTCGCCAGCATTTCCAGCGCGGCGGGCGTGTAGGCCGGGGCGATCAGCACTTCGACGAAATGTTTGCGTACGTTCATGGCCGCCACAATGTCGGTGTCGACGGTTGCGTTAAAGGCGATGATGCCGCCAAAGGCCGAAGTTGAATCGGTCTTGAAGGCTTTTTCATAGGCCGACAGCAAGCTCGTATCAATCGCCACGCCACATGGATTAGCGTGTTTGATAATGACACAGGCCGGGACGTTGAAGGTTTTGACGCATTCCCAAGCGGCATCGGCATCGGCGATGTTGTTGTACGACAGTTCCTTGCCCTGCAATTGTTTGTAGGCGGCAATGGTGCCTAGGGTCGGGACTAAATCGCGGTAAAACGCCGCCTGCTGATGGGGGTTTTCGCCGTAACGCAGGGTCTCGACGTGATCAAATCCCACTTGCAAAGCCTTGGGGAAAATCGACAACGCCGGCGCTTCTTCCGGGCCGGTTTCCAGCGCCGTTAACCAGTTAGCAATCGCCGCGTCGTAACGCGCCGTGTGGGTGAAGGCTTTTTTGGCTAAAGCGAAGCGGGTGGCGAGTGACAGAGCGCCGTCATTGGCTTTCATTTCATCGAGCAGCGCGAGGTAATCTTCCGGGTCGGTAACGATCGCTACGCCGGTGTAATTTTTAGCGGCAGAGCGCACCATCGCCGGGCCGCCGATGTCGATGTTTTCAATCGCGTCGGCCAGCGTAACCCCCGGCTTGGCAATGGTTTCGCGGAAGGGGTAAAGATTTACGCAAACTAGGTCGATGGTTGGAATACCGTGCGCTTCAATGGTCGCCAGATGCTCAGGTAAATCACGACGGGCCAGGATGCCGCCATGAACCTTGGGGTGCAGCGTTTTGACGCGGCCATCGAGCATTTCTGGGAAACCGGTGTAATCACCGATTTCGGTGACTTCTAAGCCAGCCTCGCGCAACAGCTTGGCGGTGCCGCCGGTGGACAGGAGTTTTATCCCTTGGGCAGCAAGGCCCTGGGCAAACTCAAGCGCACCACGTTTGTCGGAAAGGCTAATCAGGGCTTGGCGAATTTTCATGTGAGGGCTTCTGCGGGGCGAAGGGGTCTAAACGAGTTTGTGGTCGACGAGTTTCTTGCGAAGGGTATTGCGGTTGATGCCGAGCATTTCAGAGGCCAGCGTTTGATTTCCTTTCGCTTGCTTGAGGACGATTTCAAGCATCGGTCGTTCAACGCTTTTCAGAACCATGTCGTAAATATGCGCCGGCATTTCTCCGTCCAGATCGGCAAAATAGGTTTCCAGTGCGCCGGTAATACAGGCACTAATATCATGGGTGTGTTTCATGCGGCAAGTTCCTCAGCGTCGCTATTGTTTTCATGCGGGATGTAGTTCAAGTGTTCTTGGTGTTCGGCGAGATTCAAGAAAAACGTATTGATTGCCTGCTGTTGTTGCGCGATGTCGGGCAATTGATTCATGTGGTAACGAAAAGCCGCCGAGCCAACCAAACCACGGGTGTACCAAGAAATATGCTTGCGTGCGACACGGACACCGGTATCCACGCCATAGAACGCGTAAAGATCGTCAAGGTGTTCCAGCAGAATCTGGTGAATTTCGCCGACGCGTGGCGGCATAAGATGTGTGCCCGTTTTCAGGTAATGCTCGATCTCGCGAAACAGCCAAGGGCGTCCCTGTGCCGCACGGCCAATCATCAGCGCATCGGCTCCGGTGGTATCGAGCACCAGCCGGGCTTTTTCCGGCGTAGTGATGTCCCCATTGGCAATAATCGGAATTTGCGCTTCAGCCTTGACGGCAGCGATGGTTTCGTATTCGGCGTCGCCGCTGTAAGCGCAGGCGCGGGTGCGGCCATGCAGGGCCAGCGCCTGAATTCCAGACTGCTCGGCGATCTTCAGAATAGCCAACGCATTGCGGCTGGTTTTGTCCCATCCGGTGCGAATTTTGAGGGTGACGGGCGTCTCGGGTACGGCCTTAACCACCGCTTCAAGAATCTTGCCAACCAGCGGTTCATCCTTGAGTAGCGCCGAGCCCGCCATCACGTTGCAAATTTTCTTGGCGGGACAGCCCATATTGATGTCGATGATCTGTGCGCCACGGTCAACATTATGCCGCGCGGCCTCAGCCATCATGGCCGGAATCGATCCGGCGATCTGCACCGCAATCGGCGCAACTTCCCCATCATGATTGGCCCGCCGCTGGGTTTTGGCGCTGCCATAAAGCAGTGAGTTCGACGTCACCATCTCGGAGACAGCCAGCCCGGCACCCATCTTTTTGCAAAGCTGGCGAAAGGGGCGGTCGGTAACCCCGGCCATGGGCGCAACGAACAGATTGTTGCGGAGCGAAAAACCGACAAATTCCATAGGGATAGGCTACCTAGCGGTGGCTGCGAAATACGGGGAGAGGCAAATTTTACCCTGTTTGCTGCCTGACAAATAGTCAATTGTGTCGGGCATTCGTTCTTCCCATCGAAGTGATCAAGCCTTTCCGGCGCGAGTCCAACTCGCGTTACATTAAGACAAGCCGCGCACGGCTACAGCACCTCAGGTTGAATCGTCCCAATGGCGTTGTTACTTTTTGATTCGCTGCTTCAGTCTGTTATTCTTGCCGCTACAGCGTCTCCTTCTGTGCGCTTTTATTTCAAGGAATCCCCGAAATGTCGCTTGTCTTGACCGAGTTAAAAGATTCAACCGGCGTAATTACGCTGAACAACAGTGAAAAACGAAATGCGTTGAGTGATGCCTTAGTGCATGAACTTATCGACGCGCTGAATGGTTTTCGCGCCCAGAATGTTCGTGCCATAATCTTGCGCGCGATGCCCGGCGTTCGAGTGTGGTCAGCTGGACATGACATTACTGAGCTGCCGAATCGTGGTCGCGATCCGCTCGGCTGGTACGATCAGTTGCGGATTTTAATTCGCTCGATTCAGGAATTCCCCGCGCCGGTCATCGCGTTGATTGAAGGCGGCGTCTGGGGTGGTGGCTGCGAAGTGGCAATGGCCTGCGATATGCTGGTGACGACACCGGATGCAACTTTTGCCATTACACCGGCAAAACTCGGTGTCCCCTACAATCTCGGCGGTCTGCTAACACTGATGAACATGATTCCTTTGCCAATTGCCAAAGAAATGCTGTTCACGGCACGCCCCATTCCGGCTGAACAAGCTTGGAATCTGGGCATTACCAATTACATTAAAAGCCCTGAGGAGATCGAGGACTTTGTTTTTAGCTTGGCGTTGAGTATTGGTGCCAATTCACCCTTGAGTGTCTCGGTGATGAAAGAATCATTACGCCTGTTGTCGAGTGCGTCAGCCATTACGCCCGAACTTTTCGAGCGCATTCAGGGCCTGCGCCGCGTGGTGTATGACAGCGACGACTATCAAGAAGGGATTGATGCTTTCCGGCAAAAACGCAAACCCGTTTTTTGCGGCAAATAGGCTGATCTCTACGTGGACTCGCTAAACTCATATCGAAGCGCTGTTTGTTTTCGACCCGTCCGGCTTCGTCGGGGCGCACCATGAGATTGTTGCTCTTGTTCCTGCTGGTTTGCGCCGTTTTGCTGGGGCTACGAAAATTTCAGTCTTCGCGCAGAAATGTTCAGCCCGCATCAACGCCACAGACGGCGGAGCAGATGGTTAAATGTGCCTACTGTGGCGTCAATCAACCCATCAGCGAAAGCATTCTGACTCAGGGCCATTATTACTGTTGCAGTGCTCACCGACAGCAAGCGAATTCCGCAAAATCGGCAGACTCCGAATCGGATTGATCTGGCATGGTGAATAGCGTGGAGCCTATGGCGTATCCGTACTCCGAAACCTACTGGAAATCACTGCGATATTTCAATTTTTATCGCTTCTGCATTTCGGCGATTCTTTTTTCCTCATCCCTATTTTATCCTTTGTCATTATCGATTCTCACTCAGGATCAAGGGCCTTTTCAAGTCGCTTTAACCAGCTTTTATCTGCTTTCAACGACCGCTTCACTGGTGGCTTTTCATTACTATCGACGGCGTTTCAGCTTCAATACGCAGCTCAGTCTGCATGTGCTGACGGATATTTTGGTGCTGACCTTGTTGATTCATACCGGCGGCGGTTTACGCAGTGGCCTCGGGACGATGATGCTGGTCACTCTGGCGGGTGCCGGAGTGGTCGGGCAGGGACGTCAAGTCTTGTTCTACGCGGCGGTTGCGACGCTTGCCGTACTGTTTCAGCAAGCCTATCTGTCTATGACTTTGGATTTTGAAACAGTCGATTTTTTTCAGGCGGGTCTATTCAGCGCGGGGTTCTTTGGCGTGGCAAGTTCAGCGCGATTACTGGCACGAAAAGTCCTCGCCAATGAAGTGCTGGCGCATAAACGCGGCGTAGATCTGCAAAACCAGACCTTGATCAGCCAGCGGATCATTGAAGAAATGCAGGATGGTGTTTTGCTGCTCAATCGAAGCGGGTGGGTCAAACAGCACAACCCGCGTGCCGAACAATTACTTGGTCTTCGCAATACCTCAGAAAACATACTGGCTAACTATTCTACGGAGCTGGCGCTGAGTTTTGCCGAGTGGTGCAAGGATGCAACCAATAAATCGGAGCCGATCTCAGTTTACGCCAGCGGATTGCAATTGCGGGCGCGCTTCGTTTCAACTGAAAGTTCAGAGAGCGATGTCCTAGTTTTTCTCGAAGACATGGGGCGCTTACAGGAGCAGGCGCGGCAATTAAAGTTAGCGGCGCTCGGTCGGCTGACGGCGAATATTGCCCACGAAATACGTAATCCGATTTCGGCCATCAATCATGCCGGACAATTATTGCAGGAAGAAAACCAAGAGCCGAGCAGTATGCGGCTTTTGCGGATTGTTCTGGATAACGTGCAGCGGGTTGAACGCATTGTCAGTGACATTCTTGAGCTGGGGCAGCGGGATCGAATGCAGCGTGAGCTGATTGATTTGCGCCAAACTTTGCCTATTCTCGTTGACGACTATGCACTTCAGGAAAAAGTAGCTGCGGGCGTAGTGCAGTTCGAGTTTTCGGGTGTGGCAAAACTATTTTTTGATCGCGCCCACTTGCACCAAGTGCTGTGGAATTTGCTCGGGAATGCCTTGCGATACTGCAAAACATTAGAGGGCAGCATTCGTTTTCAGGTCAGCGACGCCGGACAGGCAGGCTGGGTCAATTTACATGTGGTCGATGACGGCCCGGGCGTCGATCAAAAAGGTCGAGAGCAGGTGTTTGAGCCTTTTTTTACCACACATAGCCAAGGCTCCGGCCTTGGGCTATACATCGCGCGGGAATTATGTGAAGCGAATGGGGCGCAGCTTGAGTTATTAGAAAGCCAACAAGGGGCTGATTTTTGTATTTCAGGGAGGTCTGTCGAATGCCAGTAACCAAGATAGATCGTCGTCTGCGACCTCGTCCGGGGCGGGTGTTGATCGTCGATGATGAGGCGGACATTCGTGAACTTTTAGACTTGACGCTGGCTAAAATGGGCCTGTCAGCCGATTGCGTCGGCTCGGTGGCTGAGGCCACAAAATGTCTTGAGCGCGAGCCGTACAGTTTGTGCTTGACTGACATGCGACTTCCTGATGGCGAAGGTCTTGAAATTGTGCGTTTGATTGGCAAAAATTACGGCGAAACGCCGGTCGCCGTAATCACCGCTTTTGGCAGTGCGGATAATGCCGTGGCCGCACTCAAAGCGGGGGCTTTCGATTACCTGTCTAAACCCGTGGCACTGGCTCAGTTACGCGCCTTGATCAAATCGGCGATCAAATTGCCGCGTGCCGAGGAGCGGCTTGAAGCGGCAGAAACCGATCTCGGAACCACCGGCCAGCTTATCGGGCAGTCTGCGGCCATGGCGTCTGTGCGCGAGATGATTGGCAAGCTAGCGCGTAGTCAAGCGCCGGTTTACATTTCGGGCGAGTCCGGGTGTGGCAAAGAACTGGCGGCGCGACTCATTCACCGCCAAAGCTCTCGCCATGACGCGCCCTTTATCCCGGTGAATTGCGGGGCGATTCCTGAAAACCTGATGGAGAGCGAGTTTTTCGGCCATCGAAAAGGCGCGTTTACCGGGGCGGATCACGATCATGACGGTTTTTTTCAGGCGGCCAACGGCGGAACACTTTTTCTTGATGAAGTGGCCGATTTGCCGTTGATTATGCAAGTCAAACTATTGCGTGCCATTCAGGAAAAAAAGGTGCGCAAGCTGGGCTGCACCATCGAAGAAGTCGTCGATGTCCGCATCATTTCGGCCACACATCAGAAGCTCAAAGCCTGCGTTGATGCCGCCAGCTTTCGCCAAGATCTCTATTATCGGCTGAATGTCATCGAGCTAAAAATCCCTGCATTGCGAGAGCGCCAAGAAGATATTCCTTTATTGGTTGACGCGGCTATTTTGCGCATAAGCCGTACTAATCCCCCCGAAATTACCGCTGAAGCCCAGCGCGCCTTGATGGCCTATTCTTACCCCGGCAATGTGCGTGAGCTTGAAAACATCATTGAACGAGCAACTGCCTTATGTCACGACGGAAAGGTCACGCCGGATGATCTTCAACTGTCGGCTGACTCAGAAATTGGTGAGGGCGTGGGGCGCGATGGAGAGACGCTTGATGATCACATGAACCGCGTCGAGCGCCAGTTGATTCGCGAAGCCTTGGCGAAAACCGGCTTTAATCGCACGGCGGCGGCGAGGCTGATGGGCGTGAGCTTCCGTTCTTTGCGTTATCGCATTGAACGGCTCGGCATTGAAGAAGAATGAAGGTTTTTCCTGATGAGAGAAGCCGCCAATTTAATTTCAGATGACGGATGGGTGCGTGAGGCACAGCGTATCGAATCGCCCAATTGCGATAATCGCCCGAATACACCGGTCTCATTAATTGTTATCCACGCGATCAGTTTGCCGCCTGCCCAATTTGGCAGTGAAGATATCGTGCGCTTGTTCACCAATACCCTTGACCCCGAGGCGCACCCTTATTTTTCAGAAATCCATAAACTTCGCGTCTCGGCACACTTCCTGATACGTCGCGAGGGTACGCTGACTCAATTGGTTTCATGCCAAAAGCGCGCGTGGCACGCTGGCAAGTCGTGCTGGAAGGGACGCGAGCGATGCAATGATTTTTCGCTGGGAATCGAGTTAGAAGGGTGTGACGACACGCCTTTTGAAGAAGCCCAATACCTGTCGCTCATCGCGTTGATAAAACTTCTGTGCGAGTATTTTCCGATTGAAGCGGTCGTTGGACATTCGGATATCGCTCCAGAACGCAAGACCGACCCAGGGCCATTTTTTGATTGGCTACGACTCGATGGGCTGGGGAGAAAGTGAAATTGCGCTTGTTTTCTATACGCGATAGATGGCAAAGATGTTCTTGGCAAGATTAATTCCGAGAGTGATCCCACAGGGATTCGTTTCAGTCATAATGTTCATGAACTTCCCCTTGCGTGGTTTTAAATGAATTTCAACATCAACATTTTGGCACTGAGCTGCATTGAGACGGACGGCAAAGACGGCTGAAGAGCTCCGAGTAGCGCAGGCCGTGCTATTGCCGCTGAAAATGGGTTTATCAATATAACAGACGGCGTAGGTGATTGGTCGCAGTATTAAGGCGACCACCAACATGCGTACTCGCTTTTGCAGGGTGGCGCGCAAAGAGCAGGCGATGCCACGTTCTAAGCGTGAACTGCGCAATCGCGCCTACACGAATCGTGAGCATGACGTGGAAATTCTGGATGAAGTGCTAACGGGCGCGATGGAGGGCGGGATTGTCATCGTGCCGCCGTTGAAGGCCAAGGTTGAAGAGAAGCTTGGCAAGGGAATTTCGCTGTCCACACTCTATCGGATGTTGGCGCGTAATGGTTGGCGTAAGCTGGCGCCGGACACAGTGCACCCGAAAGGGAAGCCGGAAGTGCGCGAAGACTGGAAAAAAAACTCCAGGAACGCCTGGATGAAATCCTTGCCAACTGGAATAACCAACAGCCGTTGCGCCTGATGTTTCAAGATGAAACGCGATTCGGACGCCTCTCGGATACGCACTACTGCTGGTGTCGCCGCCCGAACAGGCCGTTGGTACGCGCCATGGTGACGCAGCAATACACCTAAGCCTATGGTGTCGTCAGCCCACAGGATGGTTGCTTTGACAGTTTGGTATTGCCGAACGTCAATTCCGGATGCATGCAAATAGTTCTCGACGAGGTCGTCAGTCGTCATCCGGATGAGAACATCGTCATGGTGCTGGACGGTGCTGGATGGCACAAGGCCAAGGACTTTCGATTGGCCGAAAATTTACGCCTGTTATTTTTGCCGCCCTACTCGCCCGAACTGAATCCACAGGAGCACATCTGGGATGAACTTCGAGAAAAGAAATTCCACAACCACGTCTTCAAAAGCCTTGATGCACTTGAAGAACATTTAGCGACCGGTCTGCGCGAGCTTGAAGAATATCCAGCACGAGTCAAAAGCATTTCTGGATGGGACTGGATAATTACAGCATTGTCTAATGCTAAATAGAATAACATCACCGATGAGAAGGCCTTGGCTCTGGACAAATTGATGGGCGGAAAACTGCTGCTGGTGACCAATTCGCCGGATCTGTCGCCGCCCGAGGTGGTTCGCCGCTACAAGTCGCTGGCGGATATCGAGCGGGGCTTTCGGATGCTCAAATCAGAGATCGAGATTGGTCCGGTTTTCTATCGCCTGCCGGACCGCATTCGCGCCCACGCCAGCATTTGCTTCCTAGCGCTGATCCTCTATCGTGTCATGCGCACGGCTGACGGCCGCCGAGACCGGCCTGTCGCCGAAACATGCCTTGGATCAGCTGCGGTGCATTCAGCAGCATCAAATTCGCATCAACAAGCAGAGTAATCCGATCAACGGAATCTCAAAACTATCCGATCTGCATCAACGTGTCTTTGTCGCACT
Source organism: uncultured beta proteobacterium (assembly GCA_903916205.1). Lineage (GTDB taxonomy): Bacteria > Pseudomonadota > Gammaproteobacteria > Burkholderiales > Rhodocyclaceae > Propionivibrio. The sequence goes on along the minus strand of CAIWVX010000039.1, from coordinate 2,682 downwards.
GGATATCAAAAAACCAACGCAACCACAGCAACGTTCTCTTTTGTAGTACACATTTTTTGAATACTGGTCTATAGCAATCAGCCACTTACGCGATTAACTGTCGAACTCGGGCAACCACGGCGAGGTCGACACAAAGTGGTGTAGCGATTAATGCTTCGACGTCATATGCTAGGGATCAGCACAGGCCGCCAGCGGTTCGATACTCTTGCGCGCGATCGGCACATCAACCCACGACAATAGTCTTTCAAGCCGCTACTCCGCTCAGCACGGCCCAATACCTCGCTTAGATGCTCAAGATAACGCTCAAACTCGGCCTTGTTTTCCACAACATTCTCCCGCCAACATCGAATACCTCGTGATCGGCAGGATTTGAATTTACTTAACACAGTAAGACTAGGGAGTGTTCCCATGCCCTCGCTGATTGGTAAAACGACTAAACGCCGACAAATTTAACCCTCGCTACGCAAAGCGCGGCGACGTTCGTGCTCAACAAGGTGACGTTTGCGCATTCGGATGCTCTTGGGCGTGATCTCAACGAGTTCGTCGTCATCAATAAATTCGACGGCACTTTCAAGCGTCACCTCAACCGCCGGCACCAAACGCACCGCTTCATCCGTCCCGGAGGAACGCACGTTAGTCAGTTGCTTGCCCTTGATCGGATTAACCACGAGATCGTTATCGCGTGAATGAATCCCGATGATCATGCCTTCGTACAGACGATCCCCCGGAACGGCAAACATGCGACCACGATCTTGCAGCTTCCACAGCGCATAAGCCACGGCCTCACCTTGTTCGGCAGAAATCAACACGCCATTGCGACGACCGGGGATATCGCCCTTGACTGGCGCGTAATCGTCGAATACATGGCTCATCAAGCCGGTACCCCGGGTCAAATTCATGCACTCGCCTTGGAAACCGATCAGACCACGCGCCGGGATGCGGTATTCAAGACGGACGCGACCGCGACCATCAGAAACCATATCGACCAGATCGCCCTTGCGATAGCCGAGGGCCTCCATGATGCCGCCCTGATGTGCTTCTTCAACATCCAGCGTGAGCATTTCGTAAGGTTCAGACTCAACGCCATTAATCATCTTGTAGATCACCTTCGGACGCCCAACGGCCAGCTCAAAACCTTCACGCCGCATGGTTTCGAGCAGAATCGTCAAATGCAGTTCGCCACGCCCGGAAACCAGAAAGGAATCCGTTTCACTGGTTTCTTCGACGCGCAGCGCCATATTGGTGAGCAACTCTTTGTTCAAACGCTCGCGGATCTGGCGGCTGGTCACAAACTTGCCTTCAGTCCCCGCATACGGCGAATTGTTGACCATAAAGGTCATGTTCAGTGTCGGCTCGTCAATCTTGAGCATCGGCAAGGCTTCAGGCTGGTCTTTATCGGTGATCGTACAGCCAATTGAAAGGTCTTCAATGCCAGTGACCAGCACGATGTCACCAGCCACGGCTTCTTCCAGTGGAACCCGCTCAATCCCTCGGAAACCAAAGACCTGATTGATCTTGGCTAATTTCGGATTGCCGTGCTCAAATTTACCTTCAGCATCCGCCTGACCGTACATCACGGTGATCGGCTGTGCTGGTTTCAGACGACCGCGCTGAATGCGGCCAATGCCGATGCGACCCACATAGGTTGAGTAATCAAGGGCGGAAATCTGCAACTGTAGCGGCCCGTCAATTTCATCCGCGTGGGGAGGGGGAACGTGTTCAAGAATGGCATCAAACATCGGACGCATATCCGGCGAAGTCTGATCCAGATCGCGCGTTGCGTAACCGTTAATCGCCGAAGCGTAAATCACCGGAAAATCAAGCTGCTCGTCAGTCGCACCGAGTTTGTCAAACAGATCAAAGGTGCAATCGACCACCCAATCAGGGCGCGCCCCATCGCGGTCTATTTTATTAATCACCACAATCGGCTTGAGGCCCAGCGCAAGTGCTTTCTTAGTCACAAAGCGCGTTTGCGGCATCGGCCCTTCGACGGCATCGACCAATAACAGAACACCATCGACCATCGACAACACGCGCTCGACCTCACCGCCGAAGTCAGCATGACCTGGGGTATCGACAATATTGATATGCACGCCTTGGTAATCGACAGCCAGATTCTTGGCGAGAATGGTAATTCCCCGCTCTTTTTCCAGATCATTCGAGTCCATCACACGTTCGGCGATGTGCTGGTGAGCTGAGAAGCTACCCGCCTGATGCAGCAATTTATCGACGAGAGTCGTCTTGCCATGGTCGACGTGAGCAATGATGGCGATATTACGAACAGAACGGGACATAAAGGGCTAACTTCTTGAAAAAGGGGGCGATTCTACCACAGCCCAAGTCAAATACCACCGGCAAAGTGAGCCCAAATTCCGCGATTGAAATTCTCCCAGTCTGCCGGACGATATTTTTTTACATTTTTGGTGCGGAAATTAAAGTGACGAGAGATTGCCGAGTCGTCGAATCGACACCGATACGGTTTTTTTCATGGCATTCGGATAATTCGGCAAATTTTGCACGAACCCACTCAAGCGCATCGAGGTGCGCCTTGCCGTTGCCGAGAGGTCACCCGCTGTTTACGGAGACATGGCTTGGGCCAGCATGAAGCTCCTCGCCCGGATCGCACTGAATAAATCAATCGCCTCGGTGGCGATCTTTAACACCCATGCACCGGCATGACGC
>CAIWVX010000038.1 GCA_903916205.1 uncultured beta proteobacterium | reverse complement strand
GTCCACCCCGGTGGACGCAATTACGACACCTTCCCGGTCAATGCCAACGAAGCCGAAGCCCGCCGCGTTGCCCGCTTCTGGAATCACGGCCACACACCGAGCCTAATGCAAGTCAAAAACGAAGGCCGCAATCCTGAATATCCAATAACCCTCGACCTACGCCGCGCCCCTGAAGCCTACATGGAAGGACTCGCCGGAATGGCGGTTGAAAAGAGTTCGCCGAAGCCAGGCACATAAGATGAGACCAAGGCAAACCATGCTTCTCCAACCGTTGGCAAACAATCCGACACTAGATGCCCGTCGCTAGAGCGTGCAGCCGAACAGCGACGTTTTCCAAGATTCAGCTATTGGCAATTCGAGCTTCGACTTCGTCGGCTGAGTCGTGGCGGACGTTCAAACCTTTCACCATAAAGATGACATACCCGGCGATGTTGGAGGCATGGTCACCGACCCGCTCAATGGCTTTGGCGATGGTCAAAATATCCAAGGAGCGCGAGATGGTGCGTGGGTCTTCCATCATGTAGGTGATGAGTTGACGGGCCACGGATTGGTATTCGACATTGACCGATTCGTCGAGGCGCATGGCTTCGGTCACGAGGGTAACATCGAGGCGGGCGAAGCCATCGAGCGAGAGACGCAACATTTTCAGAGAGATGTCAGCCATGTGCGTCAGCTCAATATCTTGCGGCCCGGCCACGCTTTTGGCGTAAAGACCGAGACTCAAACGCGCAATTTTTCTGGCTTTGTCACCAATGCGTTCAAGGTCGGAAATCGCCTTCATCACCGAGACAATCATGCGCAAATCAATGGCCGTCGGTTGACGTTTGGCAATGATCTGAGTGCACAAGTCATCAATCTGAATTTCCATCTGATTAACCTGTTCATCGTCACGGATGACGGCTTCAAGCAGCGGCTTATCTCCGCTATACAAGCCCTCAATCGCGCGGCGTACTTGCTGCTCGGTCAAACCGCCCATTTGCAGGACAAGGGTACGCAAACTTTCGAGTTCATGATCGAAATTTTTGGACGTATGCTCATTCATTTTTTGTTCTCCAGAACACCCGACGGGGATAGACAGTCGGCAGAGTCTATCTCAGCAAGATTACAGTTATGTTTCAGTCGCCAGTGAGGGTGCAAACACCGCTGTCGGTTCCAAGGAGGCAGACATCCGCCGGACGCCGGGCAAAGAGCCCGTTACTGACGACGCCGACAATCTGGTTGATGCGCGTTTCCAGATCGACTGGATCAAGAATCTGCAAGCCTTTGACGTCGAGAATAAGATTGCCGTTGTCGGTTATAAAACCTGCGCGAAGAACCGGAGTCCCGCCGAGTCGCGTTAATTCACGGGCAACGTGGGCGCGGGCCATCGGGATGACTTCAACTGGCAACGGGAACTTTCCCATAACTTCGACATACTTTGAGCCATCAACAATGCAAATAAATTTTTGCGCGACGGCGGCGACAATTTTCTCGCGCGTTAACGCCCCGCCGCCCCCTTTGATCATGTGCATTTCGGCGTTAATTTCATCCGCCCCGTCGATATATACCGGGAGCTCAGCTACGTCGTTGAGATCAAAAACCCGAATCCCATGACCTTCAAGTCGCCTCCGGGTATCTTCAGAACTCGCCACCGCCCCGGCAATCCGGTCTTTTATTTCCGCCAGCGCGTCAATAAATAAGCGAGCCGTCGAACCGGTTCCAACGCCGACGATTTTGCCCTCAACCACATAATCAAGCGCCGCACGAGCGACGGCCTGTTTAAGTTCATCCTGATTCATAAGGCAATGTCCGATTCCAATGGGGTTAAGGCGCATTTTAATCACTTGCCCGTCGAGATAACAGCACCCAGCGAGCCAAGGCCGCGCCACGAACAATCCGGGATGATTTTTAAAATGAGAATGGCGGCCCTTTCAAGCGTGCTTGCGCAACCATTGAGTCAGTTCATCGGGCGAATTCAGTCTGGCGAGTGGATGCAGAGCATCGAGTGTTTCTGCAGAATGTGCGCCGTAGGAAACGGCCACCGCGTTCACGCCGGCATTGAGGGCCATTTGCAGATCATAGGTGGTGTCGCCAATCATCAATACACGCTCCGGCGAGACGGCGAATTCTTCCATCAATTCGTGCAGCATTTGTGGGTGCGGTTTGGAAAAGCACTCGTCCGCACAGCGTGATGCAGGAAAATAGCGCCCCAACCCACTGTGGATTAACGCCCGATTTAATCCAAGGCGACTTTTTCCGGTGGCTACGGCCAACATAAAACCGCAGGCATGAAGTTCAGCAATTAAGTCAAATACCCCATCAAACAATTTTAGTTCGTTGTCGCGTGAGAGGTAGTGGAAGCGAAAACGCGCCTGCATGAGATCAAACTTTTCTTCTGGAAGATCCGGTGCGGAATGCCGTAGTGCGTCGCCGAGTCCCAAGCCAATGACTTGGCTTGCATGGCTATATGAGGGTTCGGAAAGACCCAGGTCACGACAGGCCGCTTGAACGGCGGCGACAATTCCGCTCGTCGAATCAAGCAAAGTGCCATCCCAGTCGAAAACCAGAAGATCAAATTTTTTGGCCATAATCCTGCGTTTCATTTTGTGAAAGGGTGTTGAGAAAAGCCATTAGACCTTCAGGCAAAGGGGCTTCTAAGGCCATGTTTTCGCCGCTCAAAGGATGCGGGAACTGAATTTTCCAGGCATGTAGAAACATGCGCTTGAGGCCTTGTTTTGGCAGCACTTTGTTTAACGCGAAATCGCCATATTTGTCATCGCCAACAATCGGAAAACCAAGGTGTGCACAATGCACGCGAATCTGATGGGTACGCCCTGATTTGAGTTCGGCTTCAAGCAAACTGTAGTGCGTCCATCGGGCGATCAAGCGAAAAACGGTATGGCACGCTTTGCCTTCATCGGAAACTCGAACCCGCCGTTCACCGGACTCAAGTAAATATTTGAGCAAAGGTAATTTGACATGGCGCAACGGTTCCATCCATCGCCCCTTGACGAGCAATACATAACGTTTGTCAGCGCCCCGCCCTCCTCCACTCAGACCGCCTTCACGAAACATGTCATGCAGCGCAACCAAAGCCGAGCGTTTTTTCCCCACCAGCAATAAGCCCGAGGTTTCACGATCCAAGCGATGCGCCAATTCCAAAAATTTAGCCTGCGGACGCTGTCGTCGCAACGCTTCGATGACGCCAAAACTAACGCCACTTCCTCCGTGTACGGCAATTCCTGACGGTTTATCGACAATCAGTAGCGCCTCGTCTTCAAAGACAATGGGTAAATCGAACTTAATTTCGGCTCCGGCCACGATTTCTTCCTGGCGCTGGGCAACACGAATCGGCGGGATACGCAAAATATCGCCAATTTGTAGACGGTATGAAACTTCAGCGCGCTTGCTATTCACCCGAACTTGTCCGCTGCGAACAATCCGGTATACATGGCTTTTGGGGACGCCCTTGCATAGTTTGAGCAGGTAATTGTCGAGGCGCTGGTCTTGCGCGTCCTCGGTAATAATGGCCTGACTGACGGAATTTTTGCTTACTTCGGCCATTTTGAATATACTTATCTTGATTTGTGTCTTGTATTGAAAGAGGCACTGACCCATTAGACCGTCGAGCGGCGCCGATTTTTTTGCAATTGCGACGCACTTTCCGGCAGGCATCAACCGCCTCACTTGCACCAACCTGTGCAAGATCAAACAGCGCAAATCACCTGGTTAAGTACGCTCACCAAAAGTAGCGATACTACTTGATTTGCGCGCGCCTGACACGTTCGGAACGCCCTAAGCAGATTCCTGAGCCTTGATTTTTCAAGGTTAAAACAAGAATAATTTCAGCGAGACATTCTTATTAGTTGTTATACCGGAAAGCCCATGAAGCGTTCTACCACCAACTAATCCGTCGCTGCCTGCACAAGGCGCTCCCCTCGTAATTGCGCGTGGGAGCCCGTATTATGAAACGTATGCTTTTTAACGCGACACAGGCCGAAGAACTTCGTGTCGCCATTGTTGATGGTCAGAAACTCGTTGACCTAGACATTGAATCGGCCGCCAAAGAACAGAAAAAAAGTAATATTTACAAGGCTATTATTACCCGTATCGAACCGAGTCTTGAAGCCGCATTTGTAGACTACGGTGCCGAACGGCATGGATTTCTTCCTTTCAAGGAAATTTCCCGAGCCTATTTCCAACCCGGTGTTGAACCCAATCGCGCCACGATCAAAGAGGCTTTACGCGAAGGTCAGGAACTCATCGTTCAAGTTGATAAAGATGAGCGCGGCAACAAAGGCGCGGCGCTAACCACCTTTGTCAGTCTCGCTGGCCGCTATCTCGTGCTGATGCCCAATAACCCACGGGGGGGTGGCGTTTCCCGTCGCGTTGAGGGCGATGAACGCGCCGAGTTGCGCGATGTCATGGATCAGTTGCATGTGCCGCAAGGGATGAGCCTGATTGCCAGAACAGCCGCTATTGGCCGCAATGCCGAAGAGCTGCAATGGGATCTGAGCTACCTGATGCAGTTGTGGAAAGCCATTGACGGTGCGGCGAATCAGCAAAAAGGAGCCTTTCTAATTTATCAGGAAGGTAGTCTGGTTATTCGCGCCATTCGTGATTATTTCCAGCCTGACATCGGTGAAATCTTGATCGACACGGATGAGGTTTATGAGCAGGCTCGCCAGTTCATGGCGCACGTTATGCCCGCCACGGTGAATCGCATTAAGCGTTATCGCGATGATGTGCCGCTTTTTTCGCGCTTTCAAATTGAACACCAAATCGAGTCGGCGTATTCGCGGCAGGTTAACTTACCCTCCGGCGGCGCGATCGTTATTGATCACACGGAAGCGCTGGTTTCCGTTGACGTCAACTCTGGCCGTTCAACGCGAGGCGCTGACATTGAAGAAACCGCCTTTAAAACCAACCTTGAAGCGGCCGAAGAAGTCTCCCGACAGTTGCGTTTGCGCGACCTCGGTGGCTTGATCATCATTGACTTCATCGACATGGAAAGCCAGCGTAACCAACGTGAAGTTGAAAATCGCTTGCGTGACGGCTTACGCCTAGACCGTGCTCGTGTGCAAACCGGTAAAATCAGCCGTTTCGGCCTGATGGAACTATCACGACAGCGTCTTCGCCCGGCCCTGGCAGAGACCAGTTACATCCCTTGCCCACGCTGCTCAGGAACCGGACATATTCGTAGTGCGGAATCAGCGGCCTTGCACATTCTTCGCATCCTCGAAGAAGAAGCCATGAAAGACAACACCGCCGCCGTCCACACTCAGGTTCCGGTTGATGTCGCTACCTTCCTGCTAAACGAAAAACGTGCGGATATTCAAGCGATTGAATTACGCCACAAAATCAGGATTCTGTTGATCCCGAATGTGCATCTTGAAACCCCGCAGCACAGCATCATCCGCCTGCGTCACGACGAATTGAATCTTGACGAACTGCAACAGCCTTCATACAAGATGGTTGATGTTCCCTCTGATGAAGCCAGTAAGCAAGCGGCGGCAAGTGAGGCCAAAACGCCCCGCCAAGAAGCCGCCATTAAAGGGATTACGCCATCGCAACCGGCGCCGATGGTGGCCGAAAAAGTCTTAGCCGCTCCGGTCGTCGTTCATACGGGTTTGGTTTCGAAAGTGCTGGCGTGGTTTAAAAGTAGCTCCGTCCCTGATCCCGTTCCCGCCGTCACTCCCCCAGAAATTAAACCACGCAGTAATTCTCAACGCGATGGACAGCGCGATGGTCGACGCGGCGGACGCACTCCCCGACGCGATGAAGAGCGCGAAAACCGTGAGCCACGAAATAATCGCGAACCCAAAGAAGCTCGCGAGCCGCATTCGGCGCAGACATCAAGCACCACGCGCGATGAAAATCAAAAGCCGCGTGAGCCCAAAGAGCCGCGTGAACATCGAGAGCCACGTGAGCCACGTCGTCAACGTGAACCGCGAGGAGAGCGCAAAGAGCAGGCTATCGCCGCCGTGACTGAAGCCCAAACCGCCTCGTCGGAAATGGTCATTGCAGCCTCCCCCCAGAGTGCGGATGACACCAGCATCAACACCCGTCGTCGTGGTCGTCGTGGCGGGCGCCGTGATCGTAATGATCGTGGAGATCGTAGTGAGTCACCGGGCGTTCAAAGCAGCGCTGAGCAGTTGCCGCTGACTGAATTCAGCATGACACCGATAACTCATGAAATCGTCCAGACGGTTGCCGAAGTGGTTGCTGTGACTGAGCCGGATGAGTTTGTATGTACTTCTGATATGACTGAAGCGGCCATCCCGCCGCCAGAAGTCCTGACGCCTCAAGCAAAAACGGTGTCGGAATCAGAATCGGTTACGCAAAACATCACCGCTTTGGAAGCGTCACCCGATACCTTGATCATTACCGAGGCACCGGTCGTTCTGCCCGAAGCACCGGTAGTCGACATCACTAAAGTAATCGAAGAGAGTGGCTTGGTGATGGTTGAAACCAGCAGCCACACATTGCTTGCGCCCCACGTTGAATCGGTGTCAAGTGAAGTGGCTCCAAGGCCTCGCCGCAAGCGGGCGGTACGGGTTCCGATTAAGGACGAACCCTTAGTCATGGTTGAAACACAAAAATCGGAGTAAGCCGTTATCACACCCTTCCGTCATCCCCGCATCGGCGAGAATGGCGGAATTTTTTTATGGCAATATAAAGCGTCACGAATCACTGAAAACCTCTTCCGCGAGGAACCGAGGCTTTTCTATAGCGGATTACCGTCAGTCAATTGGGGCGTCGTGAGCACCCAAACCTAAATCAGTCGCTTCAAATGGCTGCCACAGCCTGACTGGCAGTCGCTTGAACCAAAGCCGCTTATTATGATCTCGCCGCAGGTTCGCTGATTAATAACGCATTCAGCCTCAGCATACCGTCGTACCTCACTCACCCGGACACCTTGTGCGGCCAGCAGG